>NZ_JALCZB010000091.1:0-18435 GCF_022690745.1 Anaeromyxobacter sp. SG64
CTCGCGGGCCGCGGCGAGCACCGCCTCGGCGGGCGGCGGCGCGCCGGGGGCGCCGGCCGCAGGATCGAGCGTCGCGGGCGGCACGACGCGCGCCAGGAGCGCCTCCTCGCCGAGCACCTGCGCGAGCGCGGAGCGCGCCTGCGCGACGAGGGCGCGCTGGCGCTCCACGTTGATGAGGTCGTTCCCGAGGTTCACGCGCGCGCTGTAGGTGTCGCTCTTCGGCGCGCGGCCCGCGGCGTAGAGCGCGTCGGAGCGATCGACGAGGTCCTTCGAGCGGGCGGCGGTGTTCTCGAGCACGGCGAGGCTCCGCTCCGCGCGGACCACCTCGTAGAAGCGGCGCGTGACGTCGAAGGCGGTGGCGAGCGCGGCCTCGTCGTACTGCCGCTCGGCGGCGCTCCGGCTGAAGCCGGAGCGCCGCACGTCGTTCAGGGTCGCCCAGTCGAACACGGGCTGGGTGAGCTGGAGCCCGAGCGAGTAGGCCTCGGTGTCGGAGGCGAGACCGGTCTGGACCACCTGGCCGGTGCTGGGGTCGTAGATGGCGCCCGCCTCTGAGGAGCGGCCGATGAAGCTGTGGCCGACCGACGAGGAGAGGTCGAGGCGCGGCAGCGCGCCGGCGACGCTCGCGGTCCGCTCGGCGCGGGCGAGGTCCGCGTCGGCGCGGGAGATGGCGAGCTCGGGGTTCGCGCGCGCCGCGAGCGCGAGCGCGTCGTCGAGCGTGAGGGCGCTCTCGGCGGCCGCGGGGGCGGCGAGCGCGAGCGCGAGCGCTGCGGCGATGGGACGGGCCAAGGCGGCTCAGCCTCCTCTCGGGCCGCCGAAGGCGGCGGCAGGGACGACCTTCAGCAGGGCGACGTAGGCGGCGTAGAGGACGATGGTGACGGTGAAGGCGCGGGCGCGCGAGGCGCCGGCGGCGCGCGCCATGCCGGTCGCGACGAGCACGACCGCCCAGAGCGCGAAGAGGTCGACGGCGGAGAGCGCGGCCGCGAGCGGCGGCGCTGCCCCCGACGCGAGGGCCGCCAGGCTCGAGGGCAAGAGCCGCGGCACCTCCTCCGGAGCGAGGGGCGCCCGGGCCACCGCGGCGGGGATCGCGAAGAGGCCGCCGAGCCACACGGGCAGCATCCCGTGCGAGGCGACCGCGAACGTCTCCTTGAAGCCGGGGCGGGTCCCCGCGACGCGGAAGCCCGCGAACAGGCCCGCCGCGGCGCCGAGGGCGAGGAGCGCCGGCGAGAGCGCCGCGCCGGCCCAGCCCGCGATGTGCCCGAGCTTGCGCGCGGTCGCGACCGCCTCCTCGCGCTGGAACTGCGTCATCTCCTGCGCCTCGGGGCCGCGCGCGCCCCGCTCGGCGGCGGCGGCGTAGTCGAGGCGGGGGAGCAGCACCGCGGCGAGGACGAGCGAGGCCAGGGTGGCGACGCCCAGGGCGGTGAGCGAGCGGCGCCGCTCGGCCACCTCGGCGATGCCGGCCGCCGGGGAGGTGAGCGCGCGAGCGACGACGGATCCGTCCTGGAGGAGCTCGGTCGTGGTCATGGCGAGGGGTGCGTACGGGCCCTTACGTAGCCGGTGCGGGGCGTATTTCACGCAGCCCCGCCCGGCTGTCAAAAGAACAGGGAGACGGAGCGACCCTCGGCGTGACGGCGGGACCGCGCCCGCGCAGCCGGGCCAGCGGGGAGGCTCGTCCCGGCCGCTCGCGGCCGCGTGCTCTCAGTGAAGCGGGGGAACGGCGAGCTCATGGTGGCGGAGCATCCCCCGGCGCGGTTGCGAACGCACGTCCTCGACGTGAAGAAAAGTGAAGGGCGGTGGGCCTTCCGGCCTCACCGCCCTCCAGCCCGTGAGGGCGACGGGCACGTTCTCGCGCCCACCTGCCTCACTGGTCCCCCCCGGTTCCCCTCGCACGAGAATGATCGACACCCCTCAGGCATCGGGCAACCGCCTACACTTGCGGCTGCAGCCACGCTGCCGTGGGCCGGCGCAGCGCACCACCGGGCGTGCGCTCCCAGTGCTCAGTGACGTCGCGAAGCGGCCGCTCGCTCGTCCGCCGCATCCTCCGCCTGGCGGCGCGGCGAATCGTCGCCTCCCTCGCGCAAGGCCTCCGCCCGCTCGCGCACGAGCCGCGTCGCCGCCTCCTCCGTCCGCTGCTGGCGACGCACGAGCCCCTGGCTCTCATCCACGAACCAGAAGGCGACGCGCATGAACGCGGCGATCACCACCACGAGGACGGACGAGAGGAACACGTCGAGGATCGTGGAGGCGAGACCCCAGCGCGGCGTCACGCGGACGTAGACCGCGCCGGTGAGCGGAACGAGCACGAAGGCGATCCAGTGGGACACGCAGTAGGGGCACGAGACGAGGTAGCCGAGCCACGTCTCCTTGCCGCCGAGCGCGTTGCGGAGGGGCTCGAACACCTTCTCCTTCGCGATCGTCTGGGCGAGGCCCATCACGACCGCCGACACGACGAGGAGGTGGAAGACGCGTTCCGCCATGGCCTCCTGCACAGGTAGCGACGCGGACCGCGCGCGGCATCACGCGGCGCCTGCCCGCACGGAGGGCGCTCCGGCGGCTCCGTTCTCCGCGAGGCCCGCGGCCCGGCGGATCAGCGGCCCGCGCCCGCCTGCGGAGGCGCCGCGGCGAGGGTGCGCGTGAGCGGCAGCCCGCTCGCCCCGCGGGACGGCTTCACGTAGAGCGCCTGGAACACCGTGTTCTGCGCGCGGTCGAAGTCGTCCGCGGCGCCCGCCATGTACAGACGCCAGATCCGGTACGCCGCGGGGCCCACGAGGCGCTGGGCCTCCTCGCTGCGGCGCTCCAGGCGCGAGATCCAGTGGCGCAGCGTGAGCGCGTAGTGCTCGCGCAGCGACTCCACGTCGCGGAGCTCGAGCCCCGCCGCGACCGCCGCGGCCGCGGTCTCGTGCAGGAACGGCAGCTCACCGTCGGGGAAGACGTACTTCTGCACGAACCCGCCCACGCGGAGGAGCCTCGAGCGCAGCCCGTGATCGCGCGGCACCGCGGGCGAGATGCCGTGGTTCAGGAACAGGCCGCCCGGGCGGAGGAGCCCGAACGCCTGGCGGAAGTACGTCTCGAGGCGCGCGACGCCGACGTGCTCGACCATCCCGACGCTCACCAGCTTGTCGAAGCGCTCGCCGGAGAGCGCGCGGTAGTCGGCCACCTCCACGCGGCAGCGGTCGCCGAGACCGCGCGCGGCGATCCGCTCGCGCGCGAGCGCCGCCTGGGCCGGGCTGAGCGTGATCCCCAGCGCCGAGACGCCGTGGCGCTCGGCCGCCCAGGTGACGAGCCCACCCCAGCCGCAGCCGATGTCGAGGAGGCGATCCCCGGGCGCGAGGCGGAGCTTCCTGCAGACGAGCTCGAGCTTCGCCTCCTGCGCCTCGTCGAGCGAGCGGGTGGGCTCCTCGAAGTAGGCGCACGAGTAAACCATCCGCGCGTCCAGCCACAGCGCGTAGAAGTCGTTGCCGGCCTCGTAGTGGTGGCGCACCGCCTCGGCGTCGCGATGCGGCGTGTGCTTCCCGCCGCGGAGGTGCGCCGCGCGCGCGAGCGGCGCGGCCGAGGCGCGGCGGAAGAGCGCGGTCGCGAGCGGCGCGAGGGCGAGGAGCTCGCGCGGGCCGACGCGCAGCCGGTCCCGCAGCGAGATCGCGTGGACGAGGTCGCCCTCGACGTCCCAGTCGCCGCGGACGAACGACTCGGCCAGCGTGAGCTCGCCCGGCGGCCAGAACATCCGCAGGAGCGAGGCGGGGTGCGTGAGCACGAGGACGAAGCGCGCCTCGAGCCCCGCGGCGGGGGGGAGTGTCTCGCCGGTCCAGAGGCGGACGGCGAAGTCGCGGGGGCCGAGCGGCGCGAGCAGCACCTCGAGCGCGCGGAGCGTGCTCCGAGTGTCCGAGGCCGCCGGGATGCGGTGGCGCTCGAGGGCTCGCGCAGGGGTCGCCATGGCGTCCTCCGATGCGGTGGTCGATGAGCGCCGCGGCGGCGGCGCGCAGGGGCCTTCCGGGTCGCCCGTGCGAGGTTCCCCGCCGGACGGGCGAGCGCGCGCCCGATGGGCCGGGGGCGCGAGCGCAGCGGGAGGGATCCGCCCGCGCTGGCAGCGCCGCCATCACGCCGCGTCGTAGCGGATGTCGCCCGCCCCCGCGGCGTCGTAGCCCGGGACCTCTCGCGCCGCGAGCGCGAACGCCGCCGACTGGGCCACCTCGCACAGCCGCACCACGCGCGGATCGCCGAGGTCGCTCGCGCGCACGAGCAGGCCGTACGGCTCGCGGGCGAGCGGGCGGAACGCGAGCCCGAGCCGCGCGGCCCACGCAGCCGAGGCGAGGCCGACGTCGGCCCGGCCCGCGGCGACCGCCGCGGCGACCTCGGCGTGCGAGGCGAGGAGGATCGCGCCGGCGTGCGCGGCGGAGGGGTCCAACCCGGCCTCCGCGAGCGCCGCGTCGAGGTGGGCGCGGACGCCGGCGGTGGGTGGGCGCGAGACGAGCCGGAGCCCGGCGAGCGCGGAGAGGGGAGGCACCTCGCGGCCTGCGCGCGCGACGAGCCCGACCTCGCGAGAGACGAGGTGCACGCGCGCGAGCCGCTCGCCGTCGAGCTCCGGCGGGAACGCACCGGCGTGGGCCCCGGCCGCGAGCACGGCCCGCCGGCGCAGGAGCGCGAGCCCCTCGCCCATGTCGGCGGGGACGAGCCCGAGCACCGGCTCGCCGCGGTCGCGCGCGAGGCGCAGGAGGAGCTCGACCGCGACGTCGCCGTTCGCGGCGACGAGCGGCGGCGCGAGCGGGGCCGCGCCGCCCCTCGGGCCAGAACCGTCGGAGCCTGTCGCCTGCGCGCCCGTGCGAGCCGCCCAGCCGAGGACGTCGTCCCGCTCGAACCGCCACTCCGCCCCCACCCGGCGGGCTGGCAGGCCCCGCTTGAGGAGCCTGTAGACCTGCTTCGGGTGGACGCGGAGGAGCTGCGCGACCTCTTCGGTGGTGAGGAGCGAGTTCGCCACGAGGAACAACATGCTACCATGTTCTCCGAATGCGTTACCTGATGCTCCTCCTGGCGGTGCTGGCTGGTCCCGCCCGGGCCGTCGCAGAGCGCCAGCCGCTCGCCGTCGCGGCCGCCGCGAACCTGAAGCCGGCGCTCGACGAGCTCGTGCAGGCGTTCCAGGCGAGCCGGCCGGAGGCGACGGTGAGGGTGACCTACGGCGCCTCGGGCGCGTTCTTCGCCCAGATCCGGAGCGGCGCCCCGCTCGACCTGTTCTTCTCCGCAGACCGCGAGTACCCGCAGAAGCTCGTCGAGGCGGGGCTCGCGCAGGGGGAGGTCGTCTACGCCATCGGCCGGCTCGCGGTGTGGGTCCCCGCACGCTCGCGCCTCGACCTCGAGCGGCGCGGCCTCGCCGCGCTCGCGGATCCCGCCGTCCGCAAGGTGGCGCTCGCGAACCCGGCCCTCGCGCCCTACGGGCGGGCGGCGGAGGCGGCGCTCCGGGCCGCGGGCGTGCTCGACGCCGTGAGGCCGAAGCTCGTGCTGGGGACGAGCGTCGCGCAGGCCGCCCAGTTCGCCCTGACGGGCGCCGCGGACGCGGCGCTCCTGCCGCGCTCGCTCGCGAGCGCTCCGGAGCTCGCCGCCGCCGGCCGGAGCGTCCCGGTACCGGACGCGCTCTCCGCGCCCATCCAGCAGTCCGCCGTCGTGCTCGGAGCCGCGCACGCCCCCGCGCTCGCCCGCGACCTCCTCGCCTTCGTGCGGGGCGCCGAGGGCCGGCGCATCCTCGCCCGCCACGGCTACGCGCTCCCCTGAGGCATGGATCTCCAGGCCCTCAGGCTCTCGCTCTGGCTCGCGACGCTCACCACGCTCGCGCTGGTCCTGCTCGGGCTCCCGCTCGCGCACTGGCTCGCGACCACGCGCTCGCGCCTGCGCTTCGCGGTCGAGGCGGTGGTGGCGCTGCCGATCGTGCTGCCGCCGACGGTGCTCGGCTTCTACCTGCTCGTCGGGCTCGCGCCGCGGACCGCCGCCGGGCGCGGCTTCGAGGCGCTCCTCGGCCACCCCTTCCCGTTCTCGTTCGCGGGGCTGCTCGTCGCCTCGGTCCTCTACAGCCTGCCCTTCGCCGTGCAGCCGTTCGCCGCCGCGCTCTCGGGCGTCGACCGGCGCCTCGTCGAGGCCGCGCACACGCTGGGAGCCTCTCCGCTCGCCACCTTCTTCCGCGTGACGCTCCCGCTCGCCTGGCACGGCGTGCTCGCCGGCGCCGTGCTCGCCTTCGCGCACACCCTCGGCGAGTTCGGCGTCGTGCTGATGGTGGGCGGGAACGTGCCGGGCGAGACGCGCACGCTCTCCATCGCGCTCTTCGAGCAGGTCGAGGCGCTCGACTACGCCGCCGCGAACCGCACCGCGGCCTTCCTCCTCGCCGCCTCGTTCCTGGTCCTCGTCGCCGTCCACGCGCTCCAGCAGCGGAGGTTCCCGCGATGGGACGCACGCTGAGCCTCGACGTCGAGCGCCGCTTCGCGGCCGGCCCGGTCGTCCGCGCCCGGGTGGAGCTCCCGCTCCAAGGCGGGCTCGTCACCGTGCTCTTCGGCCCCTCCGGCTCGGGCAAGACGACCGTCCTCCGCCTCCTCGCCGGCCTCGATCGGCCGGACGCGGGCGAGATCCGCATGGCGGGCGAGACCTGGGCGGACGCGGCGACCGGCGCGTTCGTGCCGCCGCAGCGCCGCGGCGTCGGGCTCCTCTTCCAGGACCACGCGCTGTTCCCGCACCTCACCGTGGCGGGGAACGTCGCCTTCGGGCTCTCGGCGACGCCGCGCGCCGAGCGCGCCGCGCGGGTGCGGGAGGTCGCGCAGCGGATGGGGATCGCGGAGCTGCTCGACCGCCGGCCCGCCGCGCTCTCCGGCGGGCAGCGCCAGCGCGCCGCGCTCGCGCGCGCCCTCGCGCCGCGGCCGCGGCTCCTGCTCCTCGACGAGCCGCTCTCCGCCCTGGACGCGCCCACCCGCGAGCGGCTGCGCGGCGAGCTGCGCGCGCTCCTCGAGTCCTCCGGCGTACCCGCCATCGTGGTCACGCACGATCGCACCGAGGCGCTCGCGCTCGGCGACCGCATGGTGGTGCTGGCGCAGGGCGGCGTGCGCCAGGTCGGGCCGGTGCACGAGGTGTTCAGCGCGCCCGCCGACGTGGAGGTCGCGCGCATCGTCGGCACGGAGAACGTGCTCCCGGGGCGCATCGCCGCGCGTGAGGGCGGTCTCGCAACCGTGCTCGCCGGCGCGCTGGTGCTCGTCGGCGTCGATCCCGGCGGGTTCGAGGGCGAGGCCTACGCCTGCGTGCGCGCGGAGGACGTGGTGCTCGAGGACGCCGCCCCGCACGGCTCGTCCGCGCAGAACCGGCTGCCCGGGGTGGTCGTCGCGCGGCTCGAGGAGGGCCCCCTCGTGCGCGTCGCGGTGGACTGCGGAGCGCGCCTCGTCGCGCTCGTCACGCGCCGCTCCGCCGACGCGCTCGCCCTCGTCCCCGGCCGCGCGGTCGTCGCGCGTGTGAAGGCACCCTCGGTACGGATCGTGCCGCGCGCGCCGGCGGCGGGCGGGTAGCGGCGCCGGTTCCACGCCGCGGTGCGCGTTCGCGGTGCGCGTTCGCGCGCGCTCCTCGCACGCCGAACCCATCCCACTCGCACCGGCTCCCCCGAACGCGGCCGAGCAGGCGCGACCCCGACATGCCGGGGAGCGGGTGCACGACCACTCGGCCCCTTCCGCCGCGGCGCACCATGCGATAGAAACCGCGCTCAACCGTCGGCCGTGCCCCTTCCTGGTGCAGGAGCAGGCGGTCAGCCTACGAGGAACCACACATGAAGACCGGTTTGGGGGTTAGGCCCGTGCGGAAAGGCGAGAAGCTCGCCGTCCTTCTGCCCGGCATGGGTGCCGTGGCGACGACCGCTGTCGCCGGCGCGATCGCCGTGCGGCGGAAGCTCGCTTCCCCGATCGGCTCGCTGACGCAGCTCGGCCACCTGATCGACGAGCGGGGCGAGGTCGGTCCGCGCGTCTCCGACGTGCTCCCGCTCGCGAGCCTCGACGACCTCGTGTTCGGCGGCTGGGATCCGATCCCCGACGACGCGTACGCCGCGGCGAGCCGCGCGAAGGTGCTCGGCCACGAGCACCTCGACCCGATCCGCGCCGAGCTCGAGGCGGTGAAGCCCATGCCGGCGGTGTTCGACAAGGAGTGGGTCCGCCGGCTCGACGGGCCGAACGTGAAGAAGGGCTCGCTGCGCCAGAAGGCGGAGGAGCTCCAGGCCGACATCCGCGGCTTCATGCAGAAGAACGGCTGCGCGCGCGGCGTGATGGTGTGGACCGGCTCCACCGAGGTCTACGCGCAGGTCGGCGCCGCCCACCTGTCCTTGAAGGCGTTCGAGGCGGCGCTCGACAAGAGCGATCCGACCATCGCGCCGTCGATGATCTACGCGTACGCCGCGCTCAAGTGCGGCATCCCGTTCATGAACGGCGCGCCGAACCTCTCGCAGGACACCCCCGCGCTCCAGGAGCTCGCCGAGCGCGAGGGCGTCGTCACGGGCGGCAAGGACTTCAAGACCGGCCAGACCCTGATGAAGACGACGATCGCGCCGATGCTCCGGGCGCGGCTCCTCGGCCTCGACGGGTGGTTCTCCACGAACATCCTCGGCAACCGCGACGGCGAGGTGCTCGACGACGCCGCGAGCTTCAAGACGAAGGAGGTCTCGAAGCTCGGCGTGCTCGACCAGATCCTCGACCCGCGCCGCCACCCCGAGCTCTACGGGGACATGGATCACAAGGTCACGATCCACTACTACCCGCCGCGCGGCGACAACAAGGAAGGCTGGGACGCGATCGACATCGTGGGGTGGCTCGGCTATCCCATGCAGATCAAGGTGAACTTCCAGTGCCGCGACTCGATCCTCGCGGCGCCCATCGTCCTCGACCTCGCGCTCCTCGCCGACCTCGGCCAGCGCGCGGGCGAGAAGGGCGCGCAGGAGTGGCTCTCGTTCTTCTTCAAGAGCCCCGTCGTGGCCCCCGGTCACTCGCAGGTGCACGACCTCTTCCAGCAGCAGACGAACCTGCACGCCCAGCTCCGCCGCTACGCGCAGGCCGTCGCGGCGGCGTCGCAGAGCAAGGTCGGGTAGCCGCGCGCGGCCGCCCCTCCTGCTAGAGTGGGCCCCGCCCGCCTTCGCGGGCGGCGGGGCCACCTCGGCGCGGCGGCCGCTGCGCGCAAAAGCTCCGGGTGTCCCCGCGTGCGCATCTGCATCGTCACGCCGTACGACCTCTCGCACGAAGGCGGCGTGAACCGGCACGCGCAGGCGCTCGCCCGCGCCATCGGCGGCGAGGGGCACGAGGTGCGCGTCCTCGGTCCCGCGAGCGGGGCGGTGCCGGACGGCTGCGACGGCGTGCCGGGCGTGGTCCCGGTGCCGGCGAACGGCTCGGTGGCCCGGATCGGCCTGCTCCAGTCGGCGAGCGCGACCCGCACGTACCTGGAGGCCGGCCGCTTCGAGCTCCTCCACGTGCACGAGCCCATCGTCCCCGGGCCCGGACGGCACGCCCTCCGCCTGGCGCGCGTCCCCGTGGTGGCGACGTTCCACGCCAACGCCGAGCGTGAGCTGCCGCTGCAGCGTGCGCTCCGCGCCGTCGCCTCGGCGGGCCTCTCGCGCATCGACGCGGGGATCGCCGTGTCCCGGGCGGCCAAGGCGTTCTCGCGCACCATCTACCGCGGCCGCACCGCGGTGATCCCGAACGGCGTGGACCTCTCGCGCTTCGCCGCCGCCTCGGCGGCCCGGCCCCCGCGTCCGGCGGACGGGCCCGCGGGCGGGGCGGTCCGCGTGCTGTTCGTGGGGCGCTTCGCCGAGCCGCGGAAGGGCTTCTCCGTCCTCCTCGACGCGGTGGCGCTGCTCCGCGCGCAGGGGCGCGGCGTCGAGGTGGACGTCGTCGGCGCCGGCGCGACGGAGCGGTTCCGCGCGCGCGCCGCGCACCTCGGCGTGAGGTTCCGCGGGCGCCTCGAGGACGCCGCGCTCGCCGAGGCGTACGCGCGGGCGGACGTGTTCTGCGCGCCGTCGCTCGGGGGCGAGAGCTTCGGGATGGTGCTCGTCGAGGCGATGGCCGCGGGCTGCCCGGTGGTCGCGAGCGACCTGCCCGGCTACGCGGAGGCGGCGCGCGGCGCCGCGCTGCTCACGCCGCCCGGGGATCCCGGCGCGCTCGCGGTGGCGCTCTGGCGCGCCGCGGTGGATCGCGACCTGCGCGCGAAGCTCGCCCTGCGCGGCCGGGCGCGCGCGGACGCGCTCTGCTGGAGCCGCGTCGCCGCCCGGGTGCTGCACGTCTACGCGCAGGCGGTCGCGCGGGCCGCGCTCCCGGGCGCGGCGAGCACCGCCCTCGAGGAGGCCCGGCCGCGCGCGGCGGTGCGGCCGGTGTAACGACCGAGCATGAGTCGGAAACAGTCAACGAGCGAAGCGAGCCCGCCGGGGCGGGCCCGCCACCCGGGCCCGCCGCCCCCCCGGGGCGCACGGGACCCGGCGAGCCGGGGTGGGCCCCCGACGAGCTCTGCTCGGCGGGGCGGGGGCGCAGCCCCCGTCAGAACATCTGGCTTTCCCCGGACCTGGCGGCAGACGGCGGTGCTCGTGCCGCTCGCGCGCGCGCTCCGCCTCTACTACCGCCCGCGCGTGCACGGCCTCGAGGCGGTCCCCGCGGACCGGCCGGTGATCTACGTCGCGAAGCACCCCCGCACCTGGCTCTACCTCGAGACGATGCTGCTCGGCCTCGTGTCGTTCTGGGACACGGGGCGCGTGCCGTTCCGGCCGATGGAGAAGCGCGGCACCTCGCTGCATCGGCTGCCGGCGCTCGGCTGGGTGCGCCGGCACGTCGGCACCATCGAGGCGACGGAGGAGGCCGCGCTCGCGGCGCTCGCGGGCGGCGAGTCGGTGCTCGTCTTCCCCGGCGGGGCGCGCGAGCTGTACGGGCCGGCCGACGCCCTCGACTGGAAGGGGCGGCGCGGCTACGCGCGCATCGCGGCGCGGGCGGGCGTGCCGGTCGTGCCGGTCGCCATGGCGGGCGCGGACCAGCAGCACCCGCTGCGCCTCCCCCTCGGCCGCGGGCATAGCGCGTGGCTCCCGCCCCTGCCGCTGCCGGTGCCGCTCGACTACTGGTTCGGCGCGCCGCTCGCCCCGCCCGCGAGCGCCGAGGCCACCCTGGTCGGCGCCTTCGCCGACGCGGTCGCCGCGGCGACCGAGGCGCTCGTCGGCCGCGCGTCGGCCGCGCGCCGCAGCCCCTGGAGCCTCACGTGACGTATCCCGCCGCGCCGCCGCCCCCCATCGACGCCGAGCGCTGGTACTACCGGGGCGCCTACCTCCCCTGGGCGCGGGCGCTCTCCAGGTACCACCGGATGACGCTCGAGGGGCCGCCGCCGCCGGAGGGGCCGTGCATCTACGTGGCCCTGCACGGCGCGGGCTACCTCGTGCTCGACCTCGTGCTGGCCGGCTACCACATCGCCTGGAAGCGCTGGCACGAGCGCGGCGGCCCGCGCACGCCGCTCCGCATCGTGGCGGCCGAGTCGCGCATCGAGAAGGCGCTGCCGGGCCTGCCCGTGCTGAAGCGCCACTTCGGCCTCATCGACCCGAGCGAGGAGAGCTGCCTCGCCGTGCTGCGCCGCGGCGAGCAGCTGCTCGTGACGCCCGGCGGGATGCGCGAGGCGCGACCGGCGCGCGACTTCTACCGGCTCCGCTGGGACGGCCGCCACGGCTTCGTCCGACTCGCCCTCGAGGCCGGCGTGCCGATCGTGCCGCTCGCGGTGGTAGGCGGCGCGGAGGCGTACCCCGGCTTCCGCGTGAAGCGGCTCTCGTTCTGGTCGCCGCTGCCGCTGCCCGCCCGGCTCCAGGCCGCGCTCGGCGAGCCGATCCCGGTGCCTCACGCGCCGGGGCGCGGCCGGGAGCGTGCGCTCGTCGAGCCCCTCCACGCGCTCGCGCGCGAGCGAACGCAGGCGCTCTACGACGCGCTCCTCGCGCGGCGAGGAGCGAGCGGGCGGTGACGATCTGGATCGCGAGCGACTGGCACCTCGCGCCGCAGACCCCGGTCGCGTCGCGAGGGCTCGCGCGCGCGTTCCTCGCCCGGGCGCGGGAGGCGGGCGTCCGGGTCGTCCTCAACGGCGACGTCTTCGACGTCCTCTTCTCCGGCGAGGGGAGGGCCGAGGCGGCGCACCCCGAGGTGGTCCGCGCGATCGCCGCGCTGTCGGCCGAGGGGAGGCTCGAGCGCACGGCGGGGAACCACGACCCCGACGCCGGTCCCGAGCAGCTCGTGCTCGACGTGCCGGCGATCGGGCGCGTGCTCGTTGCGCACGGCCACGCCGCGGACCCGGTCAGCCGCTCGCCCATCGGGCGGCTCGGCGACGACATCTCCCGCCGCTTCGGGCGGCTGACGCTCGTCCGCGGCGCCGCGCGCGCCGTGGAGGCGCTCGCGCGGGCAGTGGCCGAGGAGCGGATGCTCGCGGTGTTCCGGCGCCGCTGCCTCGCGCTCGTCGCGAGCGAGGAGTGCGCGCTCGGCGTGTTCGGCCACGTGCACGTCCCCCACCTCCGGCCCGGCGACGCCTACGCGAACGCCGGCGGGCTCACCCCGGCCGCGCTCTCGTACCTCGTGCTCGGCGAGGAGGGGGGCGCCCGGCTGGCGCGGCTCGACGCGAAAGAGGCCGCGCGCATCCTCTCCGGGTGACCGGGCGACCCCGGGAACAGCGGGGGTCTGCTGGAATCAAACCGGGGTGAAATGCGGTAGAACACCTGCCCCTGGCGCGTGTGCCCACCGAACGCCCGGGAGAAGGATACGTACCCGACCATGCGACCGTTCGAGCGCTGGGTCTGCTTCGCAGACCGCCACCGCACCCTCCTCCTCACCGTCTGCGCCGTGCTGGCGCTGGCGGGGGGCGTCGGCGCGGTGCGGCTCTACAGCGACCTGCGCCCGGACCTGTCGGAGCTGCTCCCCGCCACGAGCAAGAGCGCGGTCGATCTGGAGAACGTCACCGCGCGCGTGGGCGGGTTCGCCGAGCAGACGGTGATCCTCTCGGGCGCCGACGCGGTGACGCTCCAGCTCTTCGCCGACGATCTCGCCGAGAAGCTCGACGCCGCGCCGAAGGAGCTCGTCCGCTGGGTGGAGTACCGGGTGGACGAGATCGCCGACTTCTACCGGCCGCGCCTGCTGCTCTTCCCGCCGAAGGCGGAGCTCGAGCAGCTGCGCGACGTGCTCGCGGGGCGCGTCGCCTGGGAGCAGGCGAGCCGGGAGGGCAAGGCGGAGGGCGCGGCGCCGGACGTGGAGGGGCTCATCGCGAAGCTCGGCGGCGACCGCAAGGAGCTGCTCGGCCGCTTCCGCGAAGGGTACACGATGGGTCAAGTGCCGGTCCCCGGCAGGCCCGGCGAGAAGATGACGATCCTCGCCATGATCGTCCGGCTCGGCTCGACCCCCGGAGACTACGGCAAGGTCGCGGCGCTGAACGAGCTCGTCCGCAAGACGGTGAAGGAGCTCGATCCGAAGAAGTACGCGCCCGCGCTCGAGGTGAACTACGGCGGGTACGTGACCTCGACCGTGATGGAGCACGACGCGCTCGCCGAGGACCTCGTGTGGGCGACGCTGCTCGTCATCCTCGCCGTCGCGGCGGCGGTGGCGATCTACAACCGCACCTGGAAGGCCGTGCCGGCGGTCGGGATCCCGCTCCTCGCCGGCGTGCTCGCGACGTTCGGCGTCGCCGAGCTAGCGGTGGGGCACCTCAACTCGAACACCGCGTTCCTCGGCTCCATCGTGGTCGGGAACGGCATCAACGTGGGCCTCATCCTCTTCGCGCGCTACCTCGAGGAGCGGCGGCACGGGGCCGGGCCGATCCCGGCCATGCAGACCGCGGTCGGGGCGACCTGGCTCGCGACGCTCACGGCCGCGCTCGCGGCCGGCGTCTCCTACGCCTCGCTGCTCTCCACGGACTTCCGCGGCTTCAACCAGTTCGGGCTCATCGGCGGCGTGGGGATGGCGCTCTCCTGGCTGTTCTCCTACGTCATGACGCCGCCGCTCGTCCTCGCCTGGGAGCGGCGCTCGCCCATCACCCGCGAGGGCCAGCGGCCGTCGCGCCCGATCTTCACGCTCGCGCTCTCGCACCTCGTCGAGCGCGCGCCGCGCGTCACCGCGCTCGTGGCGGTCGTGCTCTCGGCGGTCTCGGTCCTCGCCATCGCGCACTTCGCGAAGGACGCGCTCGAGTACGACTTCCGCAACCTGCGCGACGCCTCGGCGATGGAGCGGGGCGGCCCGGGCTGGTGGGACGCGCGCGTCGACGACCTGTTCGGCGAGCACCTCACCCCCACCGCCCTCCTCGCGAAGGACGAGGCCCAGGCGCGCGAGCTCGCGCGCCGCATCGAGGACCACCGCCGCGCGACCCCGGCGACCACCATCGGCTCGGTGATCTCGATCGAGGCCTTCGTTCCCCCTGACCAGGAGGAGAAGCTCCCGGTCGTGCGCGAGATCCGCGCGCTCGCGACGCGCGAGAACCTGTCGTTCCTCCCGCCGGACAGGCGGATGGCGGTCGAGGCGGTGCTCCCGCCCGCGGACCTCCGGCCCTTCGGCGTGATGGACCTGCCCGACGTGCTGCGGCGCCAGCTCACCGAGCTGGACGGGCGCGTGGGTACGCCCGTGCTCGTCTACCCGTCCGGAAAGATCGACGTCTGGAACGGGCGCGACGTGCTCCGCTTCACCCAGGAGCTGCGCGGCCTCGGCCTGCCCGCCGACGCGCCGGTGGCGAGCTCGCTGCTCGTCTTCGCGGACGTGCTCTACGCCATCCAGGCGGACGGCCCGCGCGCGACGGTTCTCTCGCTCGCGGGCGTCGTGCTGCTCGTGCTCGTGGCGTTCGGCCTCGGCAAGCGTTCGGTGCGCTCCCTCGCCGACGCCGGCTGGGTGCTCGCCTCGCTCGCCGTGGGCGTGCTGTGGTTCGGCGGGCTCGCCGGCGTGCTCCACCTGCGCCTCAACATGCTGAACTTCATCGCGCTCCCGATCACCTTCGGCATCGGCGTCGACTACGCCACGAACATCTTCCAGCGGCGGCGCGTCGACAACGCGCGCTCGATCTCCGACATCCTGCGGACGACCGGCGGGGCGGTGGCGCTCTGCTCGCTCACCACGATCATCGGGTACGCCTCGCTCCTCGTCGCGCGCAACCAGGCGCTGTTCTCGTTCGGCCTGCTCGCGGTGCTGGGGGAGCTCGCCTGCCTCGCGGCCGCGCTCGTCGCGCTCCCCGCCGTCTTGCGCTGGCGCGAGCGGAGCGCGGAGCGCCCCGGCGCGGACGCCGGCCGGGGCGCAGGGTCGGACGAGACCGGCGTCGATCTGCGGGCGGCGCGGTGAGCGCTCGGCCGCCGGGTGAGATGCCGGTGAGAGCTCGCGAACGGGCGAGCGAAGCGAGCCCGCCGGGGCGGCGCCGCGGAAGCGGCGCCACCGCCGGCCGGGGGGCGCCGGGGCCCGCGAGCAGGGGTGGGGCCCCGACGAGCTTCGCTCGGCGGGGCGGGGGCGCAGCCCCCGTTCGAACATCCCTAAACGACAGCGTGATTCGCGTCACCGAAGGTGAGCGCGAATCACGCACTGTCGTTTAGGCAGTCTCTGCCGCGCCGACGCGCTGCAGCGCCCACTCGAGCTGCTCGCGCGAGAAGGGCTTCTCGAGGAACGCCTCCGCCGCGGGTCGCGTCTTCGTGGCGCGCTCGCCGCTCATGGCGATGATCGGCACGCGCGCGAAGCGCGGGGTGCGGCGAATGCGGGCGACGAGGTCGTGCCCGGTCATGCGGGGCGTGTAGAGGTCGGCCAGGATCGCGACGGGCCTGGGTCCGCGGGAGAGCATCTCCCAGGCCTCGGCGCCGTCTCGCGCCACGGCCACCGAGAAGCCCGCTCGCTCGAGCAGCGCCCGGATGGCTTCACGCATGCCCGAGTCGTCCTCGACGAGCAGGATCCGACGGATGATCGTGGCTTCCACGCCGGAAACGTAGGGAGCCCGCACACCTGCGGCGAGGCCACGCACCGACGGGGACGGCCGCGCCGGCGCGGAGCGCGAGGCCGCCCGGCGCGAGCGCGCGCGGCGTGCTCCCTCAAGGCTCCGCGCGCGGGGCGCGCCGGGCGCGGACGCGCCAGGTGAGGGCGAGGGAGGCCGCGATCGCGATCGCCACGGCGGCGGGCCAGGCGCTGGCCAGCGCGCCACCGCCGCCGACGCGCTCGTAGCCCGCGCCGAGCGCCCAGCCGATCCAGAAGTAGAGCGTCGCCCACACGAGCCCCGCGACGAGCGTGCCGAGCGCGAACGTCGATTGCCTGAGCCGCAGCGCTCCGGCGACCACCGTCATCACGATGCGGAGCCCGGGAACGAGGCGGCCGAGCACGACCGCCGGGGCTCCGCGCCGGGTGAGCCACGCCTCGAGCCGCGCCTCGCGCTCCTCGGTGTAGCCGAGGCGCCGCGCGAGGCGGACCAGGAGCGGGCGGCCCGCGTGGCGCGACACGAGGTAGAGGAGGGCCGCGCCAAGGACGGTCGCCGTCGTGACGACCGCGGCGGTGGGCGCGAACGCGGCGCGCCCGCCGTGCGCGAGGAACCCCATCGCGGCGATGAACAGATCTCCCGGCAGCGGCAGCGGGACCCCGGCCTCCTCCACGAAGATCACCGCGAACAGGCCGGTGTACTGCCATCGGGCGAGGAAGTCGGCAGGGCTCTCCACGGGAGGACTCATGCCATGGAACCGCTCGCCAAGGAACTCGCTTCCCGCCGCGGGTCGGATCCTCTCGCGGCGGCGCGGGGCGTCTATCGTCCACTGTCCGTATGGCCCCCCGGACGCGGTGCCGAACGGCCCGGGGCTTGGCGCCGCCGCCCCGGCTGCGCACTCGTGCAGGATGGCCGGCGCATCGCAGGGATGGCACGAGCGGGAGGAGCTCCTGTCCGCTCGCACGAAGGACCTTCACCGGGCGCTCGTCTCGCTCCAGGAGGAGCTCGAGGCGATCGACTGGTACCAGCAGCGGGTCGACGCGATCGAGGACCCGGAGCTCCGCGAGATCCTCGCGCACAACCGCGACGAGGAGAAGGAGCACGCCTCGATGATCCTCGAGTGGATCCGCCGCCACGACCTCGCGTTCGCCCGGATGCTGAAGGAGCACACCGGCCACGCCGGACCGATCGTGACCGAGGAGGACGCGGCGAAGACCTCCGCCGAGGCGGGCGGCGAGGCGCCGCGCGAGAAGGGGAAGCGATGACCAGCTGGCAGGATCGAGAGAGCGCCCCGTTCGAGCAGGAGGTCTGGGATCGCATCGACGCCGTGGCGCGGGGTGCCGCGGACGAGGTGCGGGCCGGCCGGCGGCTCCTCGAGGTGGTGGGGCCGATCGGGTTCGGCGCGCGCGCCGGCGTCGCGGAGGACCTGCCCCTCGGTGAGGAGCCGGAGGGCGCCCACGTCCACGTGCCGAAGGTGCGCCCGCTCCCGGTCATCCACCGCACCTTCGCGCTGGGCGCGCGCGCGATCGAGGCGGACGTCGCCTGCGGCGAGCCGCTCGTCCTCTCCGAGGCGTCCGAGGCGGCGCGGCAGATCGCGCGCGCCGAGGATCGGATCGTCTTCGAGGGGCTGCCGCGCGCAGGCGTGCGCGGGCTCCTCGGCCACGAGGGCGCGGTCGAGCTGCCGGCGGGCGACTGGAGCGATCCCTCCCGGACCGCGGACGACCTGCTCGGTGCCCTCGCCCGGCTCGACGCGGCGGGCCGGCACGGACCCTACGCGGTGGCGGTCTCGCCGGGCCGCTTCTACCAGCTCCTGCGCCCCTACCCGGGCACCGCCCTCACGCCGTACCAGCAGCTCCAGCCCGCGTTCGCGGGGGGCATCGTGAAGGCGCCCGTGCTCGAGGACGGCGCGGTGGTCGTGATGCGGACAGCGTCCGGTCCGCGCATCATCGTCGGCCAGGAGCTCGCCGCGGCCTACGACGGACGGGAGGGAATCTTCCACCAGATCTCGCTCGTCGAGTCGGTGACCCTCATGCCCGGCGTGCCCGGCTCGGTCGCCGTCCTGCGCGGCCGCTAGCCCATGGCCCGCCGCCGCGCAGGCGAGGGCGGTCTCCCCGGCGGCGAGGAGGTGGGCAGGCTCCTCGCGACGTCGCCGTCGCGGTTCACCGCCGAGCGGGACGCGCTCGCGCGCGCCCTCGCCGAGCGCGGGGACGCCGCGGGGGCGGCCGCCCTCCGCAAGGTCCGCCGTCCGGTCGGGCTGGCCTGGGTCCTGAACCGCGTCGCCCGAGAGCGGGGGCACGAGATCGAGGCGCTGCTCGAGGCGGGCGATCGGCTCCGCGCCGGGCAGCGCCGCGCGCTCGCCGGGCAGGGGGCGGCTGCGCTGCGCGAGGCCGAGCAGGAGCTCCGGACGGCGGCGCGCGCGCTGCGCGGGCGGGCGGCCGAGGTGCTCGCCTCCGAGGGGCGCCCGGCGAGCCCGGTCGCGCTCGCGCGGGTGGAGCTGCTCCTGCGGGTCGCGGCGACGGCGCC
>NZ_JALCZB010000092.1:0-18148 GCF_022690745.1 Anaeromyxobacter sp. SG64
CCCGCGCCGTCGGCTCCGGGCGGCGACTCGAGCACGAGCGTGGGCACCGTCCGCTCCCCCGCCGTCGCCGGCGCCGCGAGGTCGAGGAGGAGCAGCGCCGCGAGGAGCGCGAGGGCGCGCTCCGGCGGCACCTCGGACGCGGCGAGGTAGGCGTCGAGCGGGAGCGGCGCGGCGAGCCGCGCGACGAGCCTGCGCTCGGCCGCGGCGAGCCCGCGCGCCAGCTCCGGCTCGGCGTCCGCGTAGACGTCCGCGAGCTTCGCGCCCGCCTCCGCGGCGCGCAGCGTGACGCTCACGAGGTCCGCCGCCTGCGGCGCCGCGAGCGCGTCGGCGAGGACGCGCAGCGGCGAGAGGAGGCCGGCGCGCGTCCACTCCGGCACCGCGGCGCTCGCCTCGAACGCGAACGGCCCGGCGGGCAGCGCCGCGAGCTGGGCGACGTACCCCGCCTGCTGCTCCTCGAGCGCGTGCTCGACCTGCTCCCGCGAGGCCGCGCCCATCGCCACCAGGATCTCGCCGTGCGGCCGGCGCGTCTCGGCCATGCGCACCAGGCTGAGCGACAGCGCGTCGATGTCGATGACGCCGGCGGCGAGGAGCATGTGCCCGAGCGGCCGGAAGCCGACGAACACCTGGGCGCCCACCGGCGCCCCGTCGTGGAACCACAGCCGCGAGGTGCCGCCTCCGTGCGCGATCTCGAGCACGCCGCTCGCGCGGCGCTCGCGCGCCTCGACCAGCACGGCGGCGAGCGGCGTCCGCGAGAGATCGCCGGGCGCGTCGAGCAAGCTCATGGGCGGGGCATGTTACACCCGCGGGTCACGCTCCGCGAACGGACGCCAGCGCCGCGTACAGCGCCACTCCCGCCGCCACCGCGAGGTTCAGGCTGCGCATGCCCTCGCGCATCGGGATCCCCACCTGCCGCTCGGGCCAAGCGGCGAGCAGCGCCGGCGGGAGCCCGAGCTGCTCCTGGCCGAGGACGAGGAAGTCACCCGGAGCGAAGCGCACCTCGAACAGGCCCCGCTCCGCGCGGGCCGTGAAGAGGTGCAGCTTTTCGATTTGACCGCGGAGCGTCCGGGCCTCAAAGTCGCTCCAGTCCGGGTAGATCGCAGGGGCGACCTCCGGCCAGTAGTCGAGCCCGGCCCGGCGCAGCTGCTTCTCGTCGAGCGAGAACCCGAGCGGCCCGACGAGGTGGAGCGCCGCGCCGGTCACGGCGCAGGTCCGCGCGACGTTGCCGGTGTTCGGCGGGATCTGCGGCGCCACGAGGACGATCTGGAAGGGCGGGTCGACGGAGGGCAGGGTCGGCATGGGCGGCATCGGGATCGTGAACAACCCGCGGTCGCGGCGCAACCGGCGCGACCCCCGCATCGCCGGCCGGCTTCGCGCGCTGCTCGGGGACGACGGCGAGGTGATCGACGCCTCCACGCCCGCCGAGCTCGCCCGGGCCGTCGCGCGCTTCCGCGCGGCCGGGATCGACGTCCTCGGCGTGAACGGGGGCGACGGCACGGCGCACGTGGTGCTCACCGCGTTCGCGCGCGCCTACGGCGGGGCGCCGCTCCCGCGGCTCCTGCCCCTGCGCGGCGGCTCGATGAACACCGTCGCCCACGGGCACCACATCCGCGGGCGCCCCGAGCGGATCCTGCGGGAGGTGCTGGTCAGGCGGCGCGCCGGTCACCCGCTGCGCACGGTCGAGCGGGACCTCCTCGCCGTCTCCGCCGACGACGGGCCGCCCATGTACGGGTTCATCTTCGGCACGGGCGCGGTGGTGGCCTTCCTCGAGGCGTACTACGCCACCGGCCGCACCTCGCCCGCGACCGCCGCGGCCCTGGTGCTGCGCGCCATCGGCTCCGCGATCGCGGGCGGCCCGTTCGCCGAGGCGCTGGTGCGGCGCCAGCGGCTGCGGGTGGTCACCGACGGCGACGAGTGGCCCGACGTGCCGTACCTCGCGCTCGTGGCCGGCGCGACGCCGGACATCGGGTTCGGCTTCAAGGCCTTCGCGCGCTGCGCCGAGCAGCCCGGCTCGTTCCACGCGATCGGGCTCACCGCGGGGCTGCTCCCGCTCGCGCTCTCGCTCCCGCGCATCCGGCGCGGCGCGCCCTGGCGCCGCGCGCTGGCGCAGGACGAGGTCGCGCGCGAGCTCGTCGCGGAGGGCGACGGGATCCGCTTCACGGTGGACGGCGACCTGTACGAAGCGCGGGCGCGGGTGCGGGTGGCCACGGGACCCGGGATCGCCCTCGTCGTACCGTGATACCCTGCGCCGGAGACCTCCACCATGCGGCTCAGCCACGCGGGCATCACCGACGTCGGACGTAAGCGGGCCCACAACGAGGACGCCTACCTGCTCCTCCCGGAGGAGCAGCTCTACTGCGTCGCCGACGGGATGGGGGGCCACGCCTCGGGCGAGGTCGCCGCGCGGCTCGCCGTCGAGGAGATGGCCGAGTTCTTCCGGCTGACCGGTCGCGACGACGAGGCGACCTGGCCGTTCAAGCTCGACCCGGCGCGCAGCCAGGACGAGAACCGGCTCCTCACCGCGGTGAAGCTCGCGAACGTGCGGATCCACGAGCGCGCCCAGACCGACGCGAAGCTCCACGGGATGGGCACGACGCTCGTGGCGGCGAGCTTCCCGAAGGGCGGCGAGACGCTCCTCGTCGGGCACGTCGGCGACAGCCGCGCCTACCTGTACCGCGCCGGGCAGGTGCGCCAGCTCACCGAGGACCACTCGCTCCTCAACGACTACCTGCGCCAGCGCAAGCTCACGCCCGCGGAGGCCGAGACGTTCCCGCACAAGAACGTCATCGTCCGGGCGCTCGGGATGAAGCCGCTCGTCGAGGTCGATCTCGTCCGGGAGGAGCTGCGCGACGGCGACGTGGTGCTGCTCTGCTGCGACGGGCTCTCCGGGATGGTGCCCGACCCGCACATCGGCGACATCATCCGCGCCAGCCACGGCGACCTGAAGCGCGCCGCGCAGACGCTGGTCGACGCGGCGAACCAGGCGGGCGGGGTGGACAACATCACCTGCGTGCTCGTGGCCGTCAGCCGGTAGCGCGCCGCGGCCGGCCGGCTACTCCCGCGTGCCGACCCGATCCTTCCCCACCGCGATCGCGCCCTCGAGCCGCTCGCCCGGGGCGAGCTCCGTCCCCTCCCACACGATCCCCTCGCGGACCGTCGCGCCCCCCGGGACCGACGCGCCCGGACCGATCACCGCGCGAGGGCCCACCTCCGCCCCCGCGCCGACGGCGGCGCCCGCGCAGACGAGCGTCGGCCCCGCGAGCCGCGCGCGCGGGTCGAGCCGCGCCCCCGCCGCCGCGTGGACCCCCGGCGCGACCTCGCGCGTCCCGGAGAACGGGTCCGCGCCCGGAAAGCGCGCGAGCGGCACGCGCCCGGCGAGCACGTCCAAGGTCGCCTCGAGGTAGCGCGCCGGCGTGCCGAGATCGTTCCAGTACCCCGCGACGACGCGGCCGCGCACCGCCCCCGACGCCATGAGCGGCGGGTACACGTGCCGGTTGATGTCGCGCTCGAACGGCGCGGCGGGGACGCGGTCGAGGAGCGCCGGAGAGAGCACGTGCACGCCGGAGAAGTGCCAGGGCGCGAGCCCCTCGCCGCCCGGCCCGAACGCCCCCGCGATGCGCCGGACTGCGCCGCCCGCGTCCGTCTCGACCGACGCGTAGCGCGCGCCGGCGGGCATGGGGAGCAGCACCATCGTGGCGAGCGCGCCCGAGGCGCGGTGCTCCGCGAGCGCCGCAGCGACGTCGACGTCGAAGAGCACGTCGCCGTTCACGAGCACGATCGCGTCCGCGCCGGCGAGGTGAGCGCGCGCCTCGCGCAGCGCGCCGCCGGTGCCGGCGATGACCGGCTCGCGCGAGACGGCGAGCGCCATGCCGAGCGCGCGTGCCGCCTCCCCGGCCGCCGCCGCCATCCCGTCCGGCAGGTGGTGGACGTTCACGACGGCGCGCCGCACGCCGGCGCCGGCGAGGAGCGCGAGCGACCAGCGCACGAGCGGCACGCCGCACACCGGCACCCCCGGCTTCGCCACCCGCGCGGTGAGGGGCCGGAGCCGCGTGCCCAGCCCGGCGCACAGCACCATGCCGACGACGTCGCCCATCGCGCGCCTCAGGGGAAGACCGGCTCGAGGATCGCGGCGACCTCGGCGAGGAACGTCCGGTCCTCGGCGCCGAAGGCACCCGGGTGATCCGAGTCCACGTCGATCTGGGCGAGGTAGCGCTCGCCGCGGAGGATGGGGAACACGATCTCGGAGCGCGTCTCGAGGTTGCACGCGAGGTAGCGCGGATCGGCGGCGACGTCGTCCACGAGCACGACGTCCTTCGTGCGCGCGGACAGCCCGCAGAGCCCCTCGCCCACCGGGATGCGGACGTGCGGCGTGTCGCGGCCGGCGAACGCGTCGAGCTCCAGCACCCCGCCGCGCAGGACGTAGAGGTACACGCCGGTGTAGCGGGGGAGACGCTGCAGGATCGCGGCGGCCTCGCGGAGCGCCTCCCGGTAAGGGCGGCGGGCGGCGACCCGGAGGGCTTCGAGGGCGCCAGCGCGTTCGGAGTCCATGGTAAAGCCGAAGATAACAGATGGTCCCCGCGGCGCGCCTTCGCCTCTTCTACTTCCTCTACTACGGCACGGTCGGCACGAACCTGCCGTACTTCGCGGCCTATCTGCGCGGCCTCGGCTACACCGGCGAGCAGATCGGCACGGTCCAGATGCTCCCCTCGCTCGCGGCGCCCGCGGTGGCGATCTCGTGGGCGAGCTGGGCAGACCGGCGCGGATCGCCGGCGCGCGCCCTGCGCCGCGCGGCGCTCGTCGCCGTGTCCGCCGCCGTGCTGCTCCCCCTCGTGCGCTCGCCGCTCGCCGTCGGCGCGGTGCTCCTCGTGCAGGCGCTCGGCGAGCGCGCGGTGGTGCCGCTCGTCGACTCCGTGTCGCTCGAGTGGACGCGCGCGCGGCCCGGGACCTCCTACACGGGCCTGCGCCTCTTCGGATCGCTCGGGTTCGTCGCCCTCGCGCTCGGCGTGGGGCGCGCGCTCGCGCTCCGGGGCGATCGCCCGGGCGACGTGCTCGTCCCGGCGCTCGTCGCCTGCGGCGTCGCCGGCTACGCGCTCGTGGCGCGCACCGTCCCGGCTGCGCCGCCCCACCCCGGCGCCCGCCCCGGCCTCGCGGACCTCGGGCAGCTCGTCAGGGACCGCCGGCTCCTGCTCTTCCTCGCCGCCTGCGCGCTCCACTGGGCGGCCTGCGCGCCGTACCACCTCCTCTTCGGCGTGCTCGTGCGCGACCGCGGCCTGCCGTCGGACGTGACGGGGCTCGGCATGGCCGCCGGCGTGGTCGCGGAGATCGCGGCGCTGCTCGTCTTCCCGCGGCTCGAGCGCCGCCACTCGCTGCGGCGCCTCCTCGCGGTGGCGTTCCTCGGCAGCGCCGTGCGCTGGGCGCTCGTCTCGCGCGCGGAGTCGGCGGGCGCGATCGTGGCGCTCCAGCTCCTGCACGGGCTCAGCTTCGGCCTGTTCTGGGGCGCGGCGATGGACGCCATGGCGGAGCTCGTGCCCCCGCGGCTCCGCGCCTCCGGCCAGGCGCTCTTCTCCGCGATCGTGTTCGGCGCGGGGAACGCCTTCGGCTACCAGCTCGCGGGCGCCGGCTACGACCGCTACGGCTCCGCGGCGCCCCTCTTCGTCTGGGCGGCGGCCCTCGAGATCGCGGCGCTCGCCTTCGCGCTCCTGTTCCTCGGCCGGCGCGCCGCCGCGCCGGCGGCGGGGCCCGCGCGGCCCGCCTGAGCGCCGATCTGCTCACTCGTGGACACCGCGGGAGGAGCCCGCGCATCGCGCGGGGAGGGCGAAGCCCCTCCCGGCGGGGAACCTGCGCGCACCCGCGACAGCGGGCACGGGTCACGGGCCCCGCGACCGCGGGAGGGGCCCCGCGCAACGCGCGGGGAGGGGCGAAGCCCCTCCCGGCGGGGAACCTGCGCGCACCCGCGACAGCGGGCGCGCAGGTTCACGGGCCCCGCCGAGCAGGGGTGGGGCCCCAGCGGCTCTGCCGCTGGGGCGGGGACGCAGTCCCCGTGAGATCAGAACCTCGTATGAAAGTGGTGCTCGCCCGCGTCCTGCAGCGCGCGCACCGCCCGGAACGCGTCCTTCACCCGGCTGCGCTCCACCGCGGAGAGCGTCGCGAGCTGGAGCGTGTCCTCCGGCTCGCGGCGCTCCCCGGCCGCGCGGAGCTGCTCGCGCAGGCGGAGCCCGAGCAGGACGCGGAAGGCCTCCGCGGCGGCCACGCCCACGCGCTCGTCGACGAGCCCCGCGCGGACCGCCGCGTCGAGCCGGTCCACGGTCGCGCGGGCCGGCGCGCGCGCCTCGAGGCCGTAGGCCCGGGCGAGGAAGACCACCGGCGCGATGCCGGCCTTCTTGAGATCGATGGCGGCGGCCGCTCGCAGGCGAAGCGTGAGCGCCGCGGGCGGGTGGAAGTCCAGCGCGGCGCGCGCGAGGAAGCGCAGGAACGGCGGCCGATCGACGGCCGCGAGGACAGCGTCCCCGAGCGGCGCCACGTCGAGCGCGCCCGCCACCGCGCGGTGATCCGCGAACGTCGCCGCGTCGAGCAGCGCGCGCGGAGTGGGGGCGTCGAGCCAGCCCGCCACGCGCGACCGCCACTCGGAGAGCGTCCCGTTCCAGCTCCGCGCCATCACGTCGCCGCGGCAGCGCGGGAACCCGGCCGCCTCGAGGTCCGCGTTGGCGCGCTCCGCGAGGTTCACGAACCAGGCGCGCTCCTCGGCGCCCGCGTCGGCGAAGACGATGGCGTTGTCCTGGTCGGTGAGGAGCGTCTGCTCGCGCCGCCCCTCCGACCCGAGCGCGAGCCAGGCGTAGGGAGCGGGCGCGGGCCCGAGATCGTGCTCGCCCCAGGCGAGGATGCGGCGCACGAGCGCGTCGTTGAGCCGGGCGACGAGCGCGGCGATGGCGAGCGCGTCCAGCCCACCCGCATGGAGCGAGGCCGCCATGCGCGCGACCATCGCGGCGTAGCCCGGCAAGGCGGCGCGCGAGGCGAGCCCCTCGACCCGGCGGAGGACCGCCATGGGGCCGGGCGCGGCGCAGCGCAGGAGGTCCGTCGAGGTGACGACCCCGATGACGTCGCCGTCGCGGACGACCGGCAGGTGGTGGACGCCTGCGTCGAGGAGCGCCGTCCAGGCGGCGTGCACCGGCGTGCCGGCGGCGATCTCGCGCAGCGGACGGGTCGCCACCCCGGCGACGGGCGTCTCCGGCCCGAGCCCCTCGGCGAGCACGCGGCCGCGGAAGTCGCGATCGGTCACGATGCCGGGCGGAGCTCCGCGCACGAGGACCGAGGAGATCCCCCGCGCGCGCATCACCCGCGCCGCGTCGCCGACGGTGGCGTCCTCGCTCACCCAGGCGGCCGGGCCGGAGACGAGCTGCTCGACCGGCTGGGCGAGCTCCGGCGGCCCCTCGTGCGCGGGCGCGAGCTCGAGGCTGCGCCGGAGCCGCTCCCCCAGCCCCGTGGCGAAGTGGCCCGCGAAGCGGGCGTCGGCGAGCAGGCGCCGGAACTCCGCGGCGGGCAGCCGGTAGGCGACGAGGTCCTCCTCGACCACGACGTCGAGCGGCGCCGTGCCGGTGAGGAGCGAGGTGTACCCGAACACCTCGCCCTCCTCGAGGACCTGCATCGTCCGCCCGTCGCGCTCGAGCCGCACGACGCCGGCGCGGATGATCCAGAGGTGCTCGAACGGCGTGCCGCCGGCGCGGACGAGCCGCGTACCGGCGGGCCGGGAGACCTCGTCGAGCGCGGCGGTCGCCGCGGCGAGGAGCGGCGCTGGCAGGCCGTCGAAGGGCGGGGTCGCGCGCAGGAAGGCGGCGGGATCGACCGGCACGCTTGGCTCCGTCAGCGCGCCCGGGAGGACGCGGCCGCGCGGGCCGGCGCGGGCTCGCGGGGGTAGCGCAGCGAGGCGACGAGCTCCTGGACCTCGCGCGGCGGGGCCGGCGTCGCGAGCGAGACGACGGTGAGGACCGCCGCGTTCACGAGCGTCCCGAGCGCGCCGATCCCCTCCGGCGAGATCCCGAGCCACCAGTGCTCGGGCCCGTTGAGCTCCGGGTGCAGGTGCCGGAACCACAGGACGTACGCGGAAGTCACGAGGAGCCCCGCGGCCATCCCGGCGATCGCGCCCTCGCGCGTGGCCCGGCGCCAGAAGATCCCGAGCACGAGGACCGGGAAGAAGGACGACGCGGCGAGGCCGAAGGCGATCGCGACCACCTCCGCGACCGAGCCCGGCGGCCTGAGCGCGAAGTAGCCCGCCCCGAGCGCAGCGGCGGCGGCGGCCCCGCGCGCCCACCCGAGCTCGGCGCGATCCGAGAGGCGCGGCGCGGCGACGCCGCGGACGAGATCGTGCGAGAACCCCGCCGCGATCACGAGCAGCAGCCCGGCGGCGGTGGAGAGGCCGGCCGCGAGCGCGCCGGCGGCGACGAGGCCGACCACCCAGGCCGGGAGGCGCGCCATCTCCGGGTGCGCGAGCACGATCACGTCGCCGTCGACGCGCACCTCGTTCCGGGCCGGATCCCCCGAGAGCTGCATGCGGCCGTCGCCGTTCCGATCCGTCCAGGCGACGAGCCCGGTCTGCTCCCAGGCGCGGAACCAGCTCGGCGCCTCCGTGTGCGGCACGCCCTCCACGGTCGCGACGAGGAGGCCGCGGCCGAAGGCGGCCACCGCGGGCGCGGCCGTGTAGAGGACCGCGATGAACAGGAGCGCCCAGCCGGCCGACGCGCGCGCGTCGCGGATCTTCGGGACGGTGAAGAAGCGGATGATGATGTGCGGCAGGCCGGCGGTGCCGATCATGAGGGCCGCCGTGGTCGCGACGACGTCGAGGCGTGGCCGCGCGCCCGCCGTGAACCGCCCGAGGCCGAGGTCGGCGCCGACCGCGTCGAGCGCGTCGAGCAGGTGGCGCCCGGGCGTGACGCCGAGGAGCGCAGCGCCGCCCTCCGTGAGGCGGCCGCCCAGCCCGAGCGCCGGGATCGGGTTCCCGGTGAGCAGCCGCGACACGAGCACCGCCGGCACGAGGAAGGCGACGATGAGCACGAGGTACTGCGCCACCTGGACGTAGGTGATGCCCTTCATCCCGCCGAGCACCGCGTAGAAGAACACGATCGCGAGGGCGATCACGACGCCGGCGCCGATGGGGAGCTCGAGGAAGCGCGCCAGCACGATGCCGACCCCGCGCACCTGCGCGGCCACGTAGGTGAACGACACGACGAGCGCGCAGACCGTGGCCACCGCGCGCGCGGAGCGCGAGTAGTAACGGTCGCCCACGAACTGCGGGACCGTGTACTTGCCGTACTTGCGGAGGTACGGCGCGAGCAGCACCGCGAGCAGGACGTACCCGCCCGTCCAGCCCATCAGGTAGGCGGAGCCGTCGCGGCCGGTGAAGGCGAGGATGCCCGCCATCGACATGAACGACGCGGCGGACATCCAGTCCGCGCCGGTGGCCATCCCGCTCACCACCGGGTGAACGGCGCGATCCGCGACGTAGTAGTCGGCGAGGGAGCGCGCCCGCGTGTAGAGGGCGATGCCCGCATAGAGGCCGAACGAGGCGGCGACGAGCACCCACGTCCAGCCGATCGGGCCCATCCCATCCTCCCAGCGACGGCGGGGTCACTCCTCGTACACGCCGAACCGCCGGTCGAGCGCGTTCATCCACCGAACGTAGACGAATACGAGCGCCACGAATACGAGCATCGCGCCCTGGGTCGCGAACCAGAAGCCGAGCGGGAACCCGAACAGCCGGAACGCGTCGAGCCGATCCGCGAGGAGGATCCCGGCCCCGAAGGACGCGGCCGCCCAGATCGCGAGCACTCCGGCGATTGAGCGCAGGTTCGCCCTCCAGTAGGCCTCGCGCTTGTCTTGCGTCATTTCGCGAAATACCCCCGCGTTAGGTTCCATCCTACGACGCAGCGCGCAACCACCGCGAGCCCCGACGGGTCCAAGTCCGCTGAATTACTCGACAGAACAGGCCCGACGCGGGTTGTGCGCTTAGGTCGACTTTTTGCGCGCAATACGTGCGTTGCCCATTGCCATGCACGATCTGCGTGTGGTACGCCTGAACACGCTGCCCGGCCATTCACCATTCTTAACCGCGCGTAGAGGAGTACCCATGGCGATCGCACCGGTCACCGCCCCACAGCCGCCGAGCGAACCTCCCAAGGCTGTCGGCATCACTCGCGACGAGAAGAGAGTCATCTTCGCGTCGTCGCTCGGCACCGTCTTCGAGTGGTACGACTTCTATCTTTACGGCTCTCTCGCGGCGATCATCTCCAAGCAGTTCTTCGGCGCGCTCAACGAGACGAGCGCCTTCATCTTCGCCCTCCTCGCCTTCGCCGCGGGCTTCGCCGTCCGCCCGTTCGGCGCCATCGTGTTCGGGCGCCTCGGCGACCTGATCGGCCGCAAGTACACCTTCCTCATCACGATCCTGATCATGGGCCTCTCGACCACGATCGTGGGTCTCCTGCCGTCCTACGCGACGATCGGCATGGCAGCGCCGACCATCCTCATCGGCCTGCGCCTCATGCAGGGCCTCGCGCTCGGCGGCGAGTACGGCGGCGCGGCGACCTACGTGGCGGAGCACGCTCCCAAGGGCAAGCGCGGCCTGTTCACGAGCTGGATCCAGACGACCGCCACGGTGGGCCTCTTCCTGTCCCTGCTCGTGATCCTCGGCACGCGCGCCTCGATGGGCCCGAAGTTCGAGGAGTGGGGCTGGCGCATCCCGTTCATCCTCTCCGCCCTCCTGCTCGCCATCTCCGTGTACATCCGGCTCCAGCTGCAGGAGTCGCCGGTGTTCAAGCGGATGAAGGCTGAGGGCAAGGGCTCGAAGGCGCCGATCACCGAGTCGTTCTTCCGCTGGAACAACCTCAAGATCGTGCTGATGGTGTTGTTCGGCGGCGTCGTGGGCCAGGCGGTGGTCTGGTACACGGGCATGTTCTACGAGCTGTTCTTCCTCACCCAGACGCTGAAGGTCGAGGCGATGGCGGCGAACCTCATGGTCGCCGGCGCCCTCATCCTCGCCACGCCGTTCTTCATCGTCTTCGGCGCGCTCTCCGACAAGATCGGCCGCAAGTGGATCATCATGGCGGGCTGCGTCATCGCCGCCGCGACCTACTTCCCGATCTTCAAGGGGCTCACCAAGGCCGCGAACCCCGCCATCTTCCAGGCCGCCGAGGCGAACCCGATCACGGTCGTCTCCGACCCCGCCGACTGCAGCTTCCAGTTCGACCCGATCGGCAAGGCGAAGTTCAACACGTCCTGCGACATCGCGAAGAGCTGGCTCGCGAAGAAGTACATCCCCTACCGCAACGAGCAGGCGGCGCCGGGCACGCCCGCGTCCGTCAAGATCGGCGGCACGGAGATCAAGAGCTTCGACGGGCGGACCCTGCCTCCCGCCGAGTTCAAGACCCAGGCGGCGGCCTTCGACAAGCAGCTGGGCGACGCGGTGAAGGCCGCCGGCTATCCGGCCAAGGCCGACATGAGCAAGGTGAACACGCCGATGGTCGTGTTCCTGCTCTTCCTCCTCGCGCTGTACGTGACGATGGTGTACGCGCCGATCGCGGCCTGGCTCGTCGAGCTCTTCCCGGCGCGCATCCGCTACACCTCGATGTCGCTGCCGTACCACATCGGCAACGGCTGGTTCGGCGGCTTCCTGCCGACCATCGCGTTCGCGATGGTGGCCGCCACGGGCGACATCTACTACGGCCTCTGGTACCCGATCATCGCAGCGCTCATGACCGCCGTCCTCGGCTCGCTCTTCATGCCGGAGACGAAGGACCGCGACATCCATCACACCTGACGTCCCCCGCGCCCCCGCGCCGCGCCGCGGCGCGGGGGCGTTCCTCTCTCCCTCCCCTTCCACTCACTTCGTGCGCCCGCGCGCCCTCGCGCGCGGCGTCGCGCGCCCGGGACCGCAATGAACTCCGCCACCCCGCTCCGCAGCGCGGCCGCCGTCGTCGCCCTCTCCGTCTCCGCGCTCGCCCGCGCCAACGAGGCCACCGGCACGGAGGCGGTCGGCCAGATGCAGGTGTCCGGCTCGACGCTCGCGCTCATGGTCGCCGCGCTCGTCGGCCTCGGCGTCGTGGTCTGGCTGGTCTCGAAGGTCGTGTCTAGATAGACGAAGCCCGTCACGCCCCGGGCGCGCGCGGCCGGACCAGCGTCACCGTGCAGGGCGCCTCGGCCGCGACCTTCGTCGAGACCGTCCCGAGGAGCCGCAGGAGCTGCAGCGGCTCCGGCGCCGCGTCCGGCGCCACCCGCGTCGCGACCGCGCCCAGCATCCCGCGCAGGGGGACGTCGCGCGGCGGTGCGCCGATCACGATGTGATCCACGGCGTTCACGCGAGCGTACTCGAGCAGCGCCGCCGCCGCGTCGCTCGCCTCGAGCACGTGGAAGGAGAGCTGCGTCCCCGGGAGCTTGAGCGGCTCGGCCCAGTGGCGGAGCAGGACCCGGTGCTTGAGCCGCTGGGCGGTCGCGGTGTCCTCCGGCGCCGTGCCGCCGAGGTCGGGCGTGGGCGGGATCACCGTCACGACCGCGAGGCGCGTGTGGTCCCCCGCCGCGAGCACGCGGCGGACCGCCTCGCGGATCGCGTCCGTCTGCGCCGGGTCCGCGCGCGCGGTCGCGAGGGCGGCGAGCACGATCGAGCCGCCGGCGGCGTACGCCGAGGGCTGGGGGCAGGGCGGCGGCTCGAAGCCGATCGCCTTGAACCAGCGGCGCACGACCTGTCCGGTGCCCGCCCGGCGGCGCCGGAGGCCGCGCTCGCCCACCGCGACGTCGGCGGGGTGCGCGAGGTCGAACGCGACCTGCGCGGCCGTCGGGTAGCGGGCCGACGCGTCCGGCTCGAGGCAGTGGAGGATCACCTCCTGGAGCCACTCGGGGACCGCGGGCACGATGGCGCGCGGAGGCACCGGATCGCGCCAGAGCCGCTTGCGGAGCGTGGCGGGGGTGGTCGGGGAGCCGAACGGCGTCTCCCCCGTGGCGAGCTCGTACAGCACCGCGCCGAGGGCGAACACGTCGCTGCGCGGATCGCAGCGGACCCCGAGCACCTGCTCGGGCGCGATGTACGGCGCCGAGCCGATCGGCCGCCGGTACTCCTCGGCGAGGAGGTCCGGGTAGTGCCCGTGGTGCGCGAGCCCGAAGTCGATGAGGACCGCCTCGCCGCCCGGCCGGATCATCACGTTCGAAGGCTTCAGGTCGAGGTGGATGGCGTCCTGGAGGTGCAGCGCGTGGAGCGCGGTCGCGACGGCCGCCCCGAGCTGCGCCACCTCCTCCGGCGGGAGCGGCGCGCGCTCCGCCCACTCCGCGAGGGAGCGCCCCTCGATCCGCTCCATGACGAGGAACGGCCGCTCGGCGTCGTCCCGCGCCGCGACGAAGCGCGGCACGTGGGGCCCCTTGAGCGCCGCGAGCACCGTCTGCTCGACCTCGAAGGAGATGACGCTCGAGGCAGGCTCCCCCGGCCCCAGCCGGGGGACCTTCATGAGGAGCGGGAACTCGGCGCCCGGGCTGGTGACCCGGTAGAGCACCGCCATCCCGCCCGCGTGGACCTGCTCCTCCACGCGGAAGCCGTCGATCTCCGTCCCGCGATCGAGGAGCGCGCCCACGTTCACTCTCCCCGCTCGAGCCGCGCCGCGAGCCGCTCCGGCAGGCCCGCCGCGCGGATCTTCGCGGCGGCCGTCGCCCAGTCGTACGGCACGCGCTGGAACGCGAGCCGCTCGCGCTCCAGGTCGAGGAGCGCATAGCACGCCGCGGTGTTCCCGTCGCGTGGCTGACCGCACGACCCGACGATCGCGAGCCACTGGCGCCGGGGCGGGACGGGGATGGCCACGCCCGGGACCGGCTGGAACGCGATCGGGCGCTCGGCGAGGGCGGTGTAGTAGAGGACCGGCTCGTGGACGTGCCCGGAGAAGACGTAGTGCGTGCCCGCCGCGCGCAGGCTCGCGGCGGCGTGCAGCGGGTCCGTCACGTAGGTCCAGTCCGCGGGGCGATCGGCGCTCGCGTGCACGAACACGAGGTCGCCGCGGCGGACGAGGAGCGGCAGGCTCGCGAGGAACGCCTGGTGGCGCTCGTCGAGCCGGGTGCGGGTCCACGCGATCGCCTCCTCCGCGACGCGGTGCATCGTCTCGGCCCCGGGCGAGACCACCGCGGCGTCGTGGTTGCCGCGCACCACCACCGCGCCCGACTCCGCGTGGGACCGGACGACGTCGAGGACCGCCGCCGGGTCCGCCCCGTACCCCACGAGATCGCCCACGAAGGCGAACGCCTCGGCGCCCGCCGCGCGCGCGTGGTCGAGGCAGGCGGTGAGCGCCTCGAGGTTCGCGTGGACATCGGCGAGGATGGCGAGCTTCATCGCGCGGCCGCCCGGCGCCGGGGGCGGCGCGGGGTCCCTCCGAGGAGAGCTTATCTCCCTCTGGGCCGGTCGGCCGTCACATGAGGAACAGCCAGCTCATCGCCGCGAGGATGGGCAGCAGGACCGCGGCGCTCCAGGCGAGGTACCCGAAGAAGCTCGGCATACGCACGCCCCCCTCCTCCGCGATGGTCTTCACCATGAAGTTGGGGCCGTTGCCGATGTACGTGGCGGCGCCCATGAGCACGGCGCCGAGCGAGACGGCGCGGAGCAGCCCGGCCCCGCGCGCGTGCGCCACGAGCTGCGAGAGATCGCCGGCGTCGGTCCCGACGACCGCGCTCGCCGCGGAGGCGAAGGTGAGGTAGGTCGGCGCGTTGTCGAGGACCGAGGAGAGCGCGCCCGTGGCCCAGAAGTACTGCCAGGGCTCCGCGAGGCCGAGCTCGGCGCCGCGGGCGTTCAGGATCGCGAGCGCCGGGATCATGGTGGCGAAGATGCCCGCGAAGAGCGCCGCCACCTCGAGGATGGGCCCCCACGAGAAGCGGTTCTCCCGGCGGAGCGCGGCCGGCGTCGTGACCCACGCGAGCGCGGCGACGCCGGCGAGCGCGGCCTCCGCGACCCCGGGCGGCGGCGCGAGCGTGCCCGCCACGACCAGCACCCCCACGATGGCGGCGAGCCAGAGCGCGTTGTGCGCCCCGGCGACGTGCAGCGGAACGCGGTGGGCCTCGGCGAGCTCGTCGAGGTCGCCGGGGGTGGCGAGGTCCTCGCGCCGGAAGAGGGTGGAGTCGACCACGTAGAACACGAGGAGCAGCGCGCCGACGACGAACGCCCACTCGCGCCACAGGCGCAGGGTCCACGTGAACGGGACGCCGCGGAGGAACCCGAGGAAGAGGGGCGGATCGCCGAGCGGCGTGAGCAGCCCGCCCGCGTTCGCGACGACGAAGATGAAGAACACGAAGACGTGGGCCTTGCCGCGCCGCACCGAGTTCGCGCGCAGCAGGGGCCGCACGAGCAGCATCGACGCGCCGGTCGTGCCGACGAGCGAGGCGAGCGCCGCGCCCGCGCCGAGCAGCGCGGCGTTGAGCCCGGGGGTCCCCGAGAGCGTGCCGCGCACCACGATCCCGCCCGAGATCACGTAGAGGGCGCCGAGCAGCGCCATGAACGCGACGTACTCGTGCGCCGCGTGCGCGACGGCGCCGCCGTCGAGGCGCGCGACCAGCGCGACGACGGGTACGCCGAGGAGCGCGCTGAAGAGCAGCTTGTTGCGGTTGTGCTCCCAGAAGCGCCCCGCCGCGAGCGGCAGGATCGCGATCCCGGCGAGCACGAGCGCGAACGGGGCGACGCTCCAGACGGGAAGCAGGTGGCCGAGGGGTAGCTCGCTCGCACGGACGATGGGATCCACCCGCCGACGCTAACGGGGCGCCGCTCGGCAGGCAACGCCGCCCTGCGGCCTCGCGCCACCCCGATGATCTCCGCAGCGCCTTGGCGTTCCGGACCCGCCGAGCGCAGCGCTTGCGCGCATTGATTGCGTTACGCTCTCTTTTCGTCCTTGCGCATGTCTTGCGCGCATTGATTGCATCCAGCGATTCATGCGGGCTCCAGGAGCGGGTATTGGACCGCTCCGGGGCAATTTGTTGCGCAACTTTGGCGCGTGCGGCTGTTCACCGCGCAAATCGATCTGCTATGACCACATCCCACGCCTCAAATTTCACGTATCCCGGAGGAGAGCGTTCATGTCGAAACCCGCGGTCAGCCCGCTGAAGGATCGCAGCACCCGTTCCGCGCACGAGGTGATCGCGTCGCCCGAGTTCAAGGCGCTCGTGTCCAAGCGCTGGAAGGTCAGCCTCGTCCTGCTCACGCTGCTGTTCGTGAGCTACTACGGCTTCATCCTGCTCGTCGCGACGAACAAGACGCTCGTCAACACCAAGATCGGCGAGGTCACGACCCTCGCGATCCCGCTCGGCCTGGCGGCGATCGTGATCGCCTTCGTGCTCACCGCCTTCTACGTGGCGTGGGCCAACAAGTCCTACGACCCCGAAGTCGAGCGGATCCGCTCGCAGCTCCGGTAGCCCCCTTCACCGACAGGAATACCAATGACCTCGATCGGCGCGATCCAGGCCCTCCTCCTCACGCAGGCCGCCCCCGCGGCCGCCGGTGAGTCGATGCAGACGTCGCTCGGCTCCCCGTCGATGATGTCCATCCTCTTCTTCTTCATGATCGTCGCGGTGACGCTCGTCATCACCTACTGGGCGGCCCGCAAGACGAAGACCTCCTCCGAGTTCTACGCCGCCGGCCGCAGCGTCTCCGCGCTGCAGAACGGGTTCGCGCTCGCGGGCGACTACATGTCCGCCGCGTCGTTCCTCGGCATCTCCGGCATGGTGGCGCTGAAGGGCTACGACGGCATGATCTACGCGACCGGCTGGCTCGTCGGCTGGCCCGCGCTCATGTTCCTCGTCGCCGAGCCGCTCCGGAACCTCGGCAAGTTCACCTTCGCCGACGTGGTGGCGTTCCGGCTGAAGCAGAAGCCGGTCCGCATCGCCGCGGCGATCGGCGGCATCCTGACGGTGCTCTTCTACACCATCGCCCAGATGGTCGGCTCCGGCGCGCTCATCCAGCTCATGTTCGGGCTCAAGTACGAGTACGCCGAGCTCATCGTCGGCGTGGTGATGCTCGCCTACGTGCTCTTCGGCGGCATGCTCGCGACGACCTGGGTGCAGATCATCAAGGCCGGCCTGCTGCTCTTCGGCGTGTCGCTCCTGACCGTCCTCGTGCTCGCGAAGTTCAACTTCAACCCGGGCAACCTCTACGCCGCGGTCGTCGAGAAGTACGGCCAGACCGCGCTCGAGCCGGGCGGCATCGTGGCGAGCCCGATCGAGGCCGTCTCGCTCGGCCTCGCGCTGATGTTCGGCCTCCTCGGCCTGCCGCACATCCTGATGCGCTTCTACACGGTGCCGGACGCGAAGGCCGCCCGGAAGTCGGTGCTCTACGCCACCGGCCTCATCGGCTACTTCTACGTGATCATCCCGATCGTCGGCTTCGGCGCCGCGGTGCTCACGCCGGGCGGCCGCAAGTTCATCTCCGGCATCGACGGCGGCGGCAACATGGCCGCGCCGCTCGTCGCCGAGCTCCTCGGCGGCACGGCGTTCCTCGGCTTCATCGCCGCGGTCGCCTTCGCGACCATCCTCGCCGTCGTGGCCGGCCTCACCCTCGCCGGCGCCTCCGCCTACTCCCACGACATCTACGTGAACGTGATCAAGGGCGGGAAGGCGACGGAGGAGGAGCAGGTGAAGGCCGCGAAGATCGCGACCATCGTGTTCGGCGTGGTGGCGGTCGGCCTCGGTATCCTCTTCAAGGGCCAGAACGTCGCGTTCATGGTGGGCCTCGCCTTCGCGATCGCCGCCAGCGCGAACTTCCCCGCCCTCCTCATGTCGATCGTGTGGAAGCGCTTCACGACCTGGGGCGCGGTCTGGTCGATCCTCGTCGGCGCGATCAGCTCGTGCGCGATGATCGTGCTCTCGAAGACGGTCTGGGTCGACGTGTTCAAGTTCGAGCACGCCATCTTCCCGATGAAGAACCCTGCGATCTTCTCGATGACGGCGGCGTTCGCGGTCGGCATCATCGCCTCGCTCCTCACGCCCGAGCGCGAGGCGCAGGAGATGTTCGAGGACGAGAAGCTCCGCACCTACCTCGGCGTCGGCGCCGAGTAGCCGCGAGCCCGTGATCCACGCCGCGGCCGGCGCGCCTTCCCCGGGCGCCGGCCGCGGTCCTTTTCATGAGTCAGAAGCGCCGGTACTCGTCGTCGCGGCGGCG
>NZ_JALCZB010000093.1:0-17930 GCF_022690745.1 Anaeromyxobacter sp. SG64
CGCGCGGGAGGACCGGCGGCGCCTCGCCCTCGGTCGCCGACGACGGACGGCGTCCGTCGGGCCGCGGCGGCGCGGGGGGGACCGTCCCCGCCGGACGCGCGGCCGGCGCGCCGTCGCCGTGCAGGAGCGCGGCGGCGCGGCCGAGCAGCTCGGCCATCTCGAAGGGCTTGCGCAGGTAGTCGTCGGCGCGCGTGCGCGTGGCGCGGTGCGCCTCGATGGCCGCGTCGGTCGCGTCGCCGGTGTAGAGCAGGAGCGGGACCGCCTGCGAGGCGCGCTTCAGCCGGTTGCACACGGAGAAGCCGCTCATGTCGGGCAGCTCGGCGGCGAGGAGGATCAGGTCGGGCTGCGCCTGCCGGCAGCGCTCGACCGCCTGCTCGCCGGCCGGCAGCGAGGTCACCTCGAGACCCGCCGGGCCGAAGGCGCGGCGGATCTCGTCCGCGAGCGCGGTGTCCGGCTCGACGAGGAGGACGTTCAGGGACATGGTGGGGCCGATCGTACCCTCGTTTCGGAAGGCCGCGAAATGACGGACCAGGTGCGATATCGCGCGGCCCGCAGATGACGCTGGCCTCGCCGGGCGCCCCGGGATAGGCATCGGCCGATGCCCACCTTCTCCCTCACCCTGGATGCGGCGCGGGAGCGCGCCGAGGACCTCTCCGCCGAGCTCTTCGACGCGGGCGCGACCGGCGTCGAGGTGCGCGACGGCGAGGGCACGCCGATGCCGGGCGTGGCCCAGCCGCCGCCAGGCCGCGCCCTCCTCGTCGCGTTCTTCGCGGAGCCCGGGGCCGCCCGGGAGGCGCAGGCGGCGTACGGCGGCGAGGTCGCCGAGATCGCCGACGAGGACTGGAGCGAGACCTGGAAGAAGGGCCTCGGTCCGTTCGCCGTGGGCCGCGCCTTCGTGCGGCCGTCCTGGGTGGACGCGCCCACCCCGCCCGGCATGGCCGAGATCGTGCTCGACCCCGGCATGGCGTTCGGCACCGGCACCCACCCCACCACCTCCCTCTGCCTCGCCGCGCTGTCGGAGCTGCTCGCCGCGCGTCCGGGCGCGTCCGTGCTCGACGTCGGCACCGGCTCCGGCCTCCTCGCCATCGCCGCCGCGAAGCTCGGCGCGGGCCGCGTCGCGGCGAACGACAACGACCCCGTCGCCGTCGCCGTCGCGCGCGAGAACGCGGAGCGGAACGGCGCCGCGCTGGAGCTGACCGGCGCGCCCGTCGGAGAGATCCCCGGCGTGTTCGACCTCGTCGTGGCGAACATCCTCGCGAACACGCTCGTGGAGCTCGCGCCGGACGTCGCCGCGCGCGTCGCGCCGGGCGGCACGGTGCTGCTCGCCGGCATCCTCGGGCCGCAGGAGGACGAGGTCCGCGCCGCGTACGTCGCGGAGGGGCTCCGCCCGGCCCTCGAGCGGCGCGACGGGGAGTGGAGCCTCCTCACCCTGGAGCGACCGCGCGCGTGACGCTCCGCCGCGTGCACCTGCCCGGCGAGCGCTTCCGGCTGGACGCCGGGCGCGCCGCGCTCACCCCCGAGGCGCGCCACTACCTCCGCGACGTGCTCAGGCTCGCGCCCGGGGCGGAGGTCGAGGTATTCGACGGTCGCGGCGGCGCCTGGACCGCCTGCGTCGATCCGAGCTTCGAGACGCTCGTCCTCGGCGCGGCGCGCGCGGGGAAGGGCGAGGCGTCCGCCGAGATCTGGCTCCTCGCCGCGCTCGCCAAGGGCGAGAAGATGGATCTCGTCGTCCAGAAGGCGACGGAGCTCGGCGCGGCGGTCGTCGCCCCCTTCGCGGCGGAGCGGTCGATCGTCCGGCTCGAGCCGGACAAGGGCGAGGAGCGCGCGCGGCGGTGGCGGCGGATCGCCGAGGAGGCCGCGCGCCAGTGCGGGCGCGCCGACGTCCCGGAGGTGCGCGCGCCCGCGCCGCTCGCGGTCGCGCTCGCGGCGCTGCCTCCGGGGGCGCTCGCGATCGCGTTCCAGCCGGGCGGCCCGCCGGTGCTCGCGCTCGCCCCGGCCGCGGCGAACGCCTACGCCGCGGTGGTCGGACCGGAGGGCGGGCTCACCGAGGCGGAGCTCGCGGTCCTCGCCGCGGCGGGCGCGCACCGCGCGTCGCTGGGGCCGCGCGTGCTCCGGGCGGAGACCGCCGCCATCGTCGCGGTGGCGCTGCTCCAGGCGCGCTTCGGCGATCTGGGCGCGTCTGGCTGAACGGGGCTGCGCCCGCCCCACCGACGGCTGACCGCCGTCGTCGGGGCCCCACCCTGCTCGCCCCGGCGGGCTCGCTTCGCTCGCCAGTTCTCGAATGATCATCGGCCGTCAGGCCCCTGCCGCGCAGGACCCGTTCCTTGACCCGCCCGCGGGTCGACCGTAGCCTCGACCCGTGCTCTGTCCCCGCTGCGCCCGCGAGACGGATGACCGCGCCGCCTTCTGCGGCGACTGCGGCGCGCCGCTCACGCTTCGCGAGGAGCCGGCGCCGCGTCTGCTCGACGTGGCGCTCGATCTCGATCGGCGCCGATCGCGCACCCCGCCTCCGCGGGTGGCCGCCGCTCCGCGCGCGCCCGAGCAGGAGCCGCTCCCGCCGCTGCCCGTGGAGCCCGAGCCCGCCTTCGAGCTCGCGCCCGCGCCGGCGGCGCCGGTGAGCCGCTCGCACTGGGACCTCGGGCGCATGCTCGAGGAGGTCGCGGCCGAGGACGGCCTGTTCGAGGAGTCCGCGCCGCCTCCATTCCAGGAGGACGTTCGCGGCGGCGGGGCCGCGGTCGCCTTGGCCCGCGCCGCGTCGCCTGCGCCCGCGCCGAAGCTCTGGCCGGAGCCGCTGCCGGAGCCCGAGCCCGAGGCGGAGCCCGAGCCGAGGCCCGCGCCAGGGCGGCCTCGCTCCGAGAGCCGCGGGAGCCGCGCCGAGGTCCACCTCCGCCGGGCGGCGGCGTGGCGTCGCGCCGCGGCCTGGGCGATCGACGCCGGCCCGCTCCTCGCCGGGGTCGTGTTCCTCGGCCGCTCGCTGCTGGCGGCCACCCCGGCCGGGGTTCCCGCGCCCCCGAGCGGCCTCGACGGCCTGCTCGACCTCCTCGCCGGCGAGGCGGACGTCGTCCTCTCGCTCGCGGCGCTCCTCGCGGTCGCGCTCGCCGTGTACGCGACCCTCGCGCACGCGCTCGCTGGCGCCACGCTCGGGAAGTGGATGCTGGGCCTGCGCGTGGTCGGCCCCGACGGGAGGCGGCCCTCGCTCGCGCGGAGCGCCGTGCGCGCCGCGCTCGCGGTCGCGTCGGTGGGGCTCCTCGGGCTCGGGTTCCTCCTCGCGCTCTTCACCCGCAGCGGCAGGGCGCTCCACGACCTCCTCGCGCGGACCTGGGTGGTGGAGGCGCCTTGACCCCCACATGACGGGGTCCTACAACCGACCCGTGCCGAAGGACCTCGCCGCCCTCCTCGTCGAAGAAGGCGTGGTCTCCGCCGAGGTGATGGCGCGCGCGCTGGCGCGGCAGGACGAGGCGGGAGGCGCGCTCGACACCGCGCTCCTCGAGCTCGGCGCCGTCGCGGAGGACGCACTCGCGGTGGCGCTCGCCGGGGCCGCCGACGTCCCCCCCGCGCCGCCCGCCGCGTTCGCCGCCGCCGACGCGCGCGCACGGCGGGTGTTCCCCGCGCGCGTGGCCGACCGCCACGGGCTCGCGCCCTTCGCGCTCGAGGCGCGGGAGCTGTCGGTCGTCTCGGTGTTCCCGGTCGACTCGAGCCTGCTCGACGAGATCGGCTTCATGCTCTCCCTGAACCTCTCGGCGTTCGTCGCGCCGGAGTGGCGGGTGCGCCTCCTCGTGCACCAGCTGTACGGCACGCCCCTCGCGCCGCGCTTCGCGGCCCTCGCGAGGGCGGCCGGGGAGCTCCCGGCGGAGGAGCCGGCCGCCGCGCCCGAGGCGACCACGCCGGCCGGCGGGGAGGGGGCCTCGCCGCGTGACCCGGCCGCGCAGGACGCCGCCGCCGCGAGCGGGTTCGGCGAGGAGGACGCCGGCCCGCTCGAGCCCCTCGCCGCGGCGCTCGCGCAGGCGCTCGAGGAGGTCGATCCGGCGCTGCTCACCGACGAGACCGCGCCCTCCGGCGAGGAGGGCGCGCCCGAGGCTCCGCCGCTCGGGGCGCCCGAGGAGGCGCCCGGGCCGCCCGACCGCAGCGCGCCCCCGCGCTGGTCGCTCGAGGACGCGCGGGCCGCGCTCGCGGCGGCGCGCACGCGCGACGAGGTCGTCCTCGCCGCGCTCCGGTACGCGCGCGACTTCTTCCCGTTCGCGGCGATGTTCGCGGTCACGCGCGACGCGGTCGCCGGCCACGACGCGCTCGGGCTCGAGCCCGAGGCGCGCGAGCTCGCCCGCAGCGTCGCGATCTACGCCGACGACCCCGGCATCTTCCGGACCGTCATCGAGACGCGGAGCCCGTACCTCGGGCCGTTCTCGCCGGAGCCCGCCGGCAACGCCGCGATCCTCGGCGGGCTCGATCGCGGCAAGCCGCGCACCGCCCTCGTCGCGCCCGTGCTCCTGCGCGATCGGCCGGTGTGCGTCCTGTACGCGGACAACGGTGACGCGCCCGTCTCCGCGCGCCGGCTCGGCGATCTGCTCCTCCTCAACTCGATGCTCGGGGGCGCGTTCGAGCGGATCATCCGCGAGCGCAAGCGTCGCCGCGCCGCCCCCGCGCGCCGCGGCACCCCCGCTCCCGCTCCGCCCGCCGCGCCGGTGCCCGCGCCGTTCGATCCGTGGTCCGCCGAGGAGCCGCCGCGCGCCGCCCCGAGCCCCGCGCCCATCGCGCCGCCGGCAGACCCCTGGACCGCGACGGAGCCGGCCCGCGCCGCGCCGCCCGTCGCCGCAGCGACCCCGGCGCCCGTCGCGGACGCCTTCGACGCGCTCGAGGTCGAGATCGACGACACCGTGGTCGCCGAGACCACCCCGCCCGCCGTGCTCGCCGATCGCGCCCTCGACGCCGACCTCGCCCTCGCGGCGGCGGCCTGCGCCGCCCTCGCGGCGCGCCGGCGCGATCCCGGGGTCCGCGAGGCGAGCGAGCGGCTGCGGCGCGCGCTCCTCTCCGGCATCGAGGCGCGAGCGCTCCGCGCGGCGCGAGCGCTGGGCGCGCTCCGCGACGCCGAGGCCATCCCGCTGCTCGTGCAGGTGCTCGAGACGAGCGCCCCCGAGCCCGCCCGGGCCGCGGCGGACGCGCTCGCCGCGATCACGCTGCAGCGGCTCGGCACCGACGCGCGACGCTGGCTCGGGTGGTGGAAGGAGAACCGCGGCCGCGGGCGCGCCGAGTGGCTGTTCTCGGGCCTCACGAGCACGGATCGCGAGACGCGCGTCGCCGCGGCGGTCGAGCTCTCGAGCGCGGCGCCGGCGCCGGTCGCATACTCCGCCGACCTGCCGTCGGAGGAGCGGGAGCAGGCGGCGCGCGCCTGGGCCGGCTGGTGGACGCGCAGCGGCCACGTCCTGTGAGTGACTGACGGCGCCGGACGCGCCGCTTGCCTCTCGCCGGGGCGGGTGCCTATCCTCCGCCCCCGTCCCCCGGAGCGCGAGGCCCCCCATGGAAAAGCCGGTCGACCCCGATCCGCGCCGCGCCCTCCTCGACGCGCTCGACGCCGAGGCGGAGCAGGGCGGCGGCGCCGAGCGAGTCGCGAAGCAGCACCGGTCCGGCAAGCTGACGGCGCGTGAACGGATCGACACGTTCCTCGACCCCGGCACCTTCGTCGAGCAGGACAAGTTCAAGACGCACCGCTGCGCCGACTTCGGGATGGAGGGGCAGAAGGTCCTCGGCGACGGCGTCGTCACGGGCTACGGCCTCGTGGAGGGGCGCCAGGTCTTCGTCTTCGCGCAGGACTTCACCGTCTTCGGCGGCTCGCTCTCGGGCGCCTTCTCCGAGAAGATCTGCAAGGTGATGGACCGCGCCATGTCGGTCGGCTGCCCGGTCATCGGCCTCAACGACTCGGGGGGCGCCCGCATCCAGGAGGGCGTCGTCTCGCTGGCGGGGTACGCCGACATCTTCCTGCGAAACACGCTCGCCTCCGGCGTCATCCCCCAGATCTCGGTGATCCTCGGGCCGTGCGCCGGCGGGGCCGTCTACAGCCCGGCCATCACCGACTTCATCTTCATGGTGAACGACTCGGCGTACATGTTCATCACCGGTCCGGACGTCATCAAGACGGTGACGCACGAGGAGATCACGAAGGAGGAGCTCGGCGGCGCGCGCACCCACGCCACGCGCTCCGGCGTGGCGCACTTCGCGATCGACTCCGAGGAGGCGACGCTCCGGGCCGTCCGGGAGCTGCTCGGCTTCCTGCCGCTCAACAACGCCGACGACCCGCCCGCGCAGCCGTGCTCGGACGACGTCGCCCGCCGCGACGAGCTCCTGAAGACCGTCGTGCCGGAGAGCCCGTCCAAGCCCTACGACATGAAGGAGGTGATCCGGGCGGTGGTCGACGACCGGCACTTCTTCGAGGTCGCCGAGCACTTCGCGACGAACATCGTGATCGGCTTCGCGCGCCTCAACGGCCGTCCGGTGGGGATCGTCGCGAACCAGCCCGCGGTGCTCGCGGGCGTCCTCGACATCGACGCCTCGGTCAAGGCGGCGCGCTTCGTGCGCTTCTGCGACGCGTTCAACGTCCCGCTGCTCACCCTCGTGGACGTGCCCGGGTTCCTCCCCGGCACCGACCAGGAGTGGAACGGGATCATCACGCACGGCGCGAAGCTCCTCTACGCGTTCGCCGAGGCGACCGTCCCGAAGGTCACGGTCATCACGCGCAAGGCGTACGGCGGCGCCTACGACGTCATGGCCTCGAAGCACATCCGCGCCGACGTGAACTTCGCGTACCCCTCCGCGGAGATCGCCGTGATGGGGCCGGAGGGGGCCGTGAGCATCATCTTCCGCAAGGAGCTCTCGGCCGCGAAGGACCCGGTCGCCGAGCGCGCGCGCCTCGTCCAGGAGTACCGCGACAAGTTCGCGAACCCGTACAAGGCGGCGGAGCTCGGCTACGTCGACGAGGTGATCAAGCCGGAGGACACCCGGCCGAAGGTGATCCGCGCGTTCGAGATGCTGCGCACGAAGCGGCAGGAGAACCCGGCGCGGAAGCACGGCAACATCCCGCTCTGAACGACGGCGCGCGGGTCGCTCCCCCGGGGGTCGCGCGTCGAGCCACGGCTCGACCGTGGCGTCCCCGGCGGACTGGCTCCGCCGGCGAGGTCTCCGGATCGGGATCCGCCGTCCCCCGCGGACGGTCAGTGAAGCTCCGGCTCCTCCGCGCCCGTCCCGGCCTCGGCGATGGGGCCGAGCGCGCTCCGCTCCACCCGCTCGCGACCGCTGACCGCGCGGTACGCGCGCCGGACGAGCCAGCCGAGGCCGCGCACCGCGTCTCGGCCGAGCCGCTCCACCCCCTCGGCCGAGAACAGCGCGGGCGCCTCCGCGGCGGCGCCGCCGAGGACCTTCACGCCGGCACCGTGCGTGTACACGAGCTCTCCGCCGAGGTAGGCCGTGTAGGTGGCCGCCCCCGCGGCGAGGAGCCCGCTCGCCGCGGAGGTCAGGTTCGCCGCGTTGCGCGACCGCCAGGCGGAGATCCCCACCGCAGCGACCACGATGGCGAGGTTCCCGAGCCCGTGGGTGAACATCATGTCACGGGCGTGGCCGCTGCGGAGCTCGATCTCCTGCGAGGCGGCCATGCCGGCGAGGCCGGCGAGGAGGCCCGCCGACGCCGTCGTCCACCAGAGATTCCGGCCCAGGCGGTCGAGCCGCCGGTCGCGGGGGCGGAGGGCGGCGGCCAGATCGACGAGCGCGCTGGCGGGCAAGAGGACGAGCGGCGCGTGGACGAGGGACGGGTGAAGCTCGTGCGTGCGCATCGACATGGGCGGACCTCCGCTCTCACGCTGCGGCGCGTCGCCTGCCGCCGCAATGGAGTCACGCTCGCCCCGCCGCTCGCCCCGCGGGCGCTCTCCGCTGCGCCTCGCCCCTGCCGTTTCACGGCGCGTGACGATCGGTCCCTCCGAAAGGCGAGAGCCCGGCCCCTTCGCAGAGGAACCGGGCTCCGTGCCGACCGAGCTGGGCGGGCGACTTACGTCTTCCGCACGTTCGCGGCCTGCAGGCCCTTCGGGCCCTTCACGACGTCGAACTCCACCTTCTGACCCTCGGCGAGGCTCTTGAAGCCGTCGCCCTGGATCGCGCTGTAGTGGCAGAAGACGTCCTCACCACCGTTGTCCTGGGTGATGAACCCGAAGCCCTTCGCGTCGTTGAACCACTTCACGGTGCCAGTCGCCATTCAACGTCTCTTTCGCTGTTTCGATCGCCGGGATGACGCTCGGTCCACCCGACGAAAAGGTGGACCAAAATCCTGTATCCGAAAAATTCCGTACGGTCGAGATGCGACGGCCCGTCCGGGCGACGCCCGTTGACCCGCATCAAATGGAGACGGTGGGTCCGGGTAGCTACGCGACCGCGGCCGCGCTGGCCGGCGTGTGCTCGAACGCGGAGCCCTCGGTCGCGAGCCGCGCCTCGAGGTCGGCGAGCAGCGCCGCCGCGGTCGGGAGCGCGGTGACGTCGCGATCACCGATCCGGACGAGGCTCTGGCCCGTGTAGAAGAGGCCGTTCTCGGTGTCGCCCTTCACCGCCGCGGCCAGCAGCGCGTCGGTGATGCAGAAGCTCTCCTTGAAGCCGCTCGTGCGGCACACGCAGAGCCCGTCGCCGAGGCACTCGATGCAGGCCTTCTTGCGGCCCATGTAGCCTTCCTTGCCGAACCACCACGCCTTCGAGCGGGGCGGGACCGCCTCGCCGCGCGCGAGCTTCTCGGTGAAGGCGCTCCGCACCGCCCGCGCCTTCATCCCCTTCACGCAGCTCGTGATGATCGCCACGTCGGGCTCGCGCTTGCCGAGGTGCATCGCCTTGAACGCGGGGTGAACGTCGCCGTCCGCGCAGGCGAGGAACCGCGTCGCGAGCTGGACGCCGGCCGCGCCGCCCGCCACGAAGCGCGCGACGTCCGCGGCGTCCACGCCGCCGGCCGCGACGACCGGCAGGGACGTCGCCGCGAGCACCTCGCGGACGAGCGCCGGGAGCGGGTGGCCGATGTCGCCGATGTGCCCGCCCGCCTCGGCGCCCTCGGCGACGACGAAGTCCGCGCCCCACTTCTCGTACATCGCCGCGAGCCGGCCGGAGGACACGATCCCGGCGAACGGCACGCCGCCCTCCCTGCACCAGCGCAGGATCTCGCGGGAGATCCCCGCGCCCTGCACGAGGAAGGAGACGCCCTCCTCGATCGACACGCGCGCCAGGAGCTCGAAGTCGCCCTTGTTGATGGCCGCCATCAGGTTCACGCCCACGTACCCGCCCTGCGAGTCCTGGCGGGCGCGGCGGATCTCGGCGCGGAGCTGCTCGGGCGTCTTGAGGACCGCGGAGATGGTCCCCACGCCGACGAGGCGGGCGCCGCGATGGGCGGCGACCTTGCCGGAGAGGCCGTCCGAGGCGTTGATGCCCATGCCGCCCTGGACCAGCAGGCGCCGCCCGGACCTGACGATCTCCGCGATCGTCTGGCGATCGAGGCGCGGCAGCGGCGCGGAGGTCTGCTCGGCGTGCGGCGACGCGGGCGTGGCGGACATGCGTGGGCTCCTTCGCGCCGGGTTGAGGGACGGGGCGCGAGCGGGCACCCTACGGCTGCGGTGTCACCCGACGGTCACGGCCCCCGTGGCAATCGACCGACGCGGTGCGTAGCCGGAGGCCCCTGACGCGACGCGGCGGCCGCTCCCTCGCCCGGGCGTCCGCCTCGCTCGCCGAGCGCGAGAGAGCTCGGCGCACGGGTGGCGTCTCGCGCTTGTGATGCTGGGCGATGCGATATCGAAGGCTCCCGAGCGAGCCCGCGAGCGCGCGCTCCCCCCGCGACGCTGACGCCCCCCGGTCGGTGGGATACGCTCGGCGCCCACATCATGACCCACCCCTCGTCCTCCCCCATGCCGCTCGTGGTCGCCGTCGAGATGGGCTACGGCCACATGCGCGCCGCGATGCCGCTCGCCGACGCGCTCGGCACCGAGGTGCTCCAGGTGGATCGCGCGCCGCTCGTCGCGCCGGGCGAGGAGCGGCTCTGGCAGCGCGTCCGCAGCACCTACGAGGGCGTGTCGCGCCTCTCGCAGGTGCCGTGGGTGGGGGCGCCGCTCCGGCGCGCGCTCGAGGCCGTGACGGACATCCCGCGTCTCCACCCTTACCGCGACCTCTCGGCGCCGACCCGCGGGGTCGACACCCTCGACCGGCTCGTCCGGAAGCGCCAGCTGGGCCGGGGGCTCGTGGCGGAGCTGCGCCGAACCGGCGCGCCCCTCCTCGCCACCTTCTACTCGCCGGCGATCGTCGCGGACGCCGCCGGCCTCGAGCGGATCTTCTGCGTCGCGACGGACTCCGACCTGAACCGCATCTGGGCGCCCGCCGAGCCGCGCCGCACCCGCATCCACTACCTCGTCCCGACCCGCCGCGCCGCGCGCAGGCTCCGCTCCTACGGCGTGCCGGAGGACCGGATCACCTTCACCGGCTTCCCGCTCCCGGAGACGCTCGTCGGCGGGCCCGCGCTCGGCGCGCTCAAGGCGAACCTCGCTGCGCGCGTGGTGCGGCTCGATCCCTCCGGGGAGTTCCGCCGCACGATCCCGGAGGAGCTCGCGCACTTCCTCGGCGCCCTCCCGCGCGAGGAGGAGGGGCAGCCGCCGCTCCTCACCTTCGCGGTGGGCGGCGCGGGCGCGCAGGCGGGGATGGCGGCGGAGCTCCTGCCCGGCTTCCGCCGCGCGCTCGAGGCGGGGACGCTCAGGATCTGCCTCGTGGCAGGCGTGCGCGCCGAGGTGGACGCGCGCTTCCGGGAGATCGCCCGGCGCGCGGGGCTGGAGCCGCTCCTCGGCGGCCCGCTCGACATCCTCCTCGCCCCGACCTTCCGCGAGTACTACGACCGCTTCAACGCGCTCCTGGCGCGCACCGACGTCCTGTGGACGAAGCCCTCCGAGCTCACCTTCTACGGCGCGCTCGGGCTCCCGCTCGTGCTGGCGCCGCCGGTCGGGGTTCACGAAAGGTACAACCGGCGCTGGGCGCGGGAGAGCGGCGCGGGCCTGAAGCAGCGCGACCCGCGCTTCGCGGCGGAGTGGCTCGGCGACGGGATCGCCGACGGCGTCCTCGCGGCCGCCGCCTGGGCGGGCTACATGCGCCTGCCGAAGTTCGGGCTGCACCGCATCCTCGAGGCGGTCGGCGCGACGCCCGAGGCGCGCGTCGCGGGCCCCGCCGGCGCGTGACGCCGCAGGTGCGGCGCCCGTCCGGCCGACGCTTGCCGCCGCCCCGGCGCCGGAGCAGGATGCGCCCCGTGCTGCGCGCCTTCTCCCTCGTGTACTGGGTGTTCTTCGCCGCCACGCTGCCGGTCCTGTTCCTCGGCGCGATGCTCGTCTTCCTCCTCACCGCTCCGTTCGACCGGCGGCGCGTCGCCGTGCACCTCTACTCCTGCGCGTGGGCGACCTTCTACGTCGTGGCGAACCCGCTCTGGCGCGTGTCGGTCGAGGGCCGGGAGAAGCTGCCGTGGAAGGGCGCCGCCGTCCTCGCCGCGAACCACCTCTCCCTCCTCGACATCCTCGTCCTCTACGGGCTCTTCCGGCCCTTCAAGTGGGTGTCGAAGGCGGAGGTCTTTCGCGTGCCGTTCGTCGGCTGGAACCTCTGGCTCAACGACTACGTGCGCGTGAAGCGGGGCGACCGCGAGTCGATCCGCGAGATGATGGACCACTGCCGCGCCCACCTCGCGCGCGGTACGCCGGTGATGCTCTTCCCCGAGGGCACGCGCTCGCGGGACGGACGGCTCGGGGCGTTCAAGGACGGCGCGTTCCGGCTCGCGATCGAGGCGGGCTGCCCGGTGATCCCCATCGTGGTCAGCGGGACGGGCGACGCGCTCCCGAAGCACGGCCTCGTCCTGCGCCAGCGGATGCGCGCGCACGTCCGCGTGCTCGACCCGCTCGACCCGGCCGAGTTCCCGACCGCGGACGCCCTGCGCGACGCGACGCGGGCCGCGATCGCGGCCGCGCTCCCCGAGGCGAACCGGCCGTCCGGGCCGCTGCGCGTCCCACCGCCCCGGGTGCCCGAGGCGCGCTGACGGGAGGGCGGCCGCCCGACCGCGTCTCCCGCACGCCTCGCCCACGGAGCCCGCGGTCCGGGGTGCTGCCCCGCCCGTGCGCGACGCACATCTTTCCGGCATGACGGACGGATACCGGGTGTCGGGCGGGCACGGAGACGCCGTGCCCGGAGCGCTCGGCCCGAGCGACCTCGACGGCCGCGCGGAGTGGGTGCACGTCGACGGGCGCGGGATCGCCGAGCGTCTGGAGGCGCGGCTCGGCTCGGAGGTGGATCTCCGCAAGATCCTCTTCGGCGTGCTCGTGCCGCTCCTCGGTGCGCTGCACGGCGAGCCGCTCCGCGCGATCGCCGCGCGGCTGCCCCACGCGCTCGCCCGCGAGCTGCTCGACGAGGAGGACGGCGCCGCGCGCGGGCGCATCGGGGCCGGCGAGTACCTGCGCGACGTCGCGGAGCTCGTGCAGCACCCCCCGCGCGCCGCCGCGATCTACGCCGGCGCGGTCCTCGCCGCCGTCCGCGAGGCGCTCCCGGCAGAGGCGGCGGCGGAGGTGGAGCGGCGCCTCCCGCCCGAGCTCCTCGAGCTCTGGCGCGGCGCGCGCTGACGCCTGCGCCCGGCGGCGCCCTCAGCTCGGCCGCGCCGCGCAGCGCCGCGGGAGGTGCACCGTCACGGTCGTCTCGCCCTCGACCGAGCGCGCGGCGATGTCGCCGCCGTGCCCGCGCACGATCTCGCGCGAGATGTAGAGGCCGAGCCCGAGGCCCGAGGCCTTGCGGCTCTTCTCCTCGGGTCCGCGCGAGAACGGCTCGAAGAGGTGGGTGAGCACCTCCGGCGGGATCCCCGGTCCGCCGTTGCGCACGTGCAGGAGGACCCGGTCCGGCTCGTCCCCGTCCACCTCCACGCGCACCGGCACCGCGGGATCGCCGTGGTCGATGGCGTTCGAGACGAGGTTCGAGACCACCTGCTCGAGCCGATCGGGATCCCACTCGCCCGCGGCGTCGCCGTGGATCGCGATCTCGACCGTGCGATCGCTGTTCACCGCGCGGAGCTCGTCCACGACCTTGCGCGCGACGGCGTCGAGGCTCGCCGGGCGCGGGCTCACCGGGATCCCGTTGCCGAGCCGGGTCCGGGTGTAGCTCAGCAGATCCTGGATGATGCGGCCCATCCGCCCCGCCGACGAGCGCGTCCGCTCGATCGCGCGGGCCTGCCAGCCGGCGAGCCCGCCCTTCGTGTGCAGCAGCGACGCCGACATGTGGATGGCGCCGAGCGGATTGCGCAGGTCGTGGCCGACCACGCCGAGGATGAAGTCCACCGTCCTCCGCCGCGTCTCGAGGTCCGCCTCGGCGCGCCGGAGCGTCTCGCGCGCGTCCTCGTGCGCGCGCCCGAGCCGGTCTCGATCGAGCGCGCGCGCGGCGCGATCCGCCGCCGCGCGGAGGAGCAGGAGCGCCTCCGCGTCGAGCGGGGCGTCGCCGCGCGTGCCGGCGAGGAGCGCGCCCGCGACGGCGCAGCCCACGAGCGGTGTCCCCGCGCCGTGGCGCGTGCCGGGAGGGAAGGGCGCCCCGGGCCGCGGCGCGGTGCGCGGCGTCCCGGCGGCGACCACCTCCGCGGCGAGCCCGCCTTCGACCTCCGCGGGTGCGCCGTCGTCGAACCCCACCTGCGCGAGGACCTCGAGGCGATCTCCTTCGCGCACGACGAGCGCCACCGAGTCGATCGCCGGCACCGCGTCGGCGAGGGCGCTCAGGAGCCGGCGGAGCGCGCGCTCCTCGGGCTCCACGGCGAGGAGCCGCTCGAGCCCGTCCGCGAGCCGCGCGCGCGACCGCTCCGACGCTTCGCCCTCGCCCGGGGCGGGCTGCGTGACATGCTCCGCCATCGTCGCCTCATCGTGGGCGCGCGCCGGCCCCCGGGGAACCCCCCGGTCCGCGCGCCGAGGAGCGGAGCGCGGAACGATCGTTCCGGACCCGTGGAGTCGATGTGGGGAGAGCCTTTACCTGCGCGTGCACGCGCAGGTATCGTGACCCGCTCCCCCAGCCGCTCTCGCTGCCCCGTGCCGGGTCGAGCCCCGCCCGTTTCCCCTCGAGGCCCGCGAATTGAGCCCGAAGACGCGCATCCGCAAGGTCCTCGTCGCGAACCGCGGCGAGATCGCGGTGCGCGTCATGCGGACCTGCCGGGAGATGGGCCTCGCGACGGTGGCCGTCTACTCGGACGCGGATCGCGGGGCCCTCCACGTCCGTAAGGCGGACGAGGCGGTCCACGTCGGACCGTCCCCCGCGCGCGACAGCTACCTCGTCGTCGAGAAGCTCGTCGACGCCGCGAAGAAGACGGGGGCGGACGCGCTTCACCCCGGGTACGGGTTCCTCTCCGAGAACGCGGCGCTCGCCCGCGCCTGCGCGGCGGCCGGCCTCACCTTCGTCGGCCCGCCGCCCGAGGCGATGGAGACGATGGGCGTGAAGACCGTCGCCCGCCGGCACATGAACGCGGCGGGCGTGCCCACGGTGCCCGGGTCCGAGGGGCCGATCGCCGACGAGCAGGAGGCGAAGGCCTTCGCGGACGCGCTCGGCTACCCGGTCATGATCAAGCCGGCCGCGGGCGGCGGCGGCAAGGGCATGAAGAAGGTGGAGCGCGAGGCGGACTTCCTCGCCCTGTGGGACTCCGCCCGGCGGGAGTCCGCCGGCGCCTTCGGCGACGAGCGGCTCTACCTCGAGAAGTTCCTCGACGAGCCGCGCCACGTCGAGATCCAGATCTTCGCCGACGAGCACGGCGACGCCATCCACCTGGGCGAGCGCGAGTGCTCGGTGCAGCGCCGCCAGCAGAAGGTCGTGGAGGAGAGCCCGAGCTGCATCCTCGACGAGCGGATGCGGCAGGCGATGGGCGAGGTCGCCGTGCGGGCGGCGAAGGCGGTGGGCTACCGCGGCGCCGGCACGGTCGAGTTCCTCGTGGACGCAGCGCGGAGCTTCTACTTCCTCGAGATGAACACCCGCCTGCAGGTGGAGCACCCGGTGACCGAGATGATCACCGGGCTCGACCTCGTGCGGATGCAGCTCGAGGTTGCGGGCGGCGGACGGCTGGTGCCGCAGGAGGCGGTCGCGCGCCGCGGCCACGCCATCGAGGCGCGCATCTACGCCGAGGACCCGGGGCGGGGCTTCCTGCCCTCGCCGGGCAAGATCACCTACCTGCGCGTGCCGGGCGGCCCCGGCATCCGCGACGACTCGGGCGTGTACGCGGGCTGGGTCGTGCCGCAGTACTACGACCCGCTCATCTCGAAGCTCGTCGCCTGGGCGCCGACGCGGGATCAGGCCATCGAGCGGCTCATCCGCGCGCTCGGCGAGTACACCGTCCACGGCATCACCACCAACGTCGCCTACCTCGCGGCGGTGCTCGATCACCCCGCCTTCCGCTCGGGCGCCTACGACACCCAGTTCTGCGAACGCTACGCGGCGGACCTCGTGCGGCCCCCGGATCCCGCCTTCGAGGACGTGGCCCTCATCGCCGCGGCGGTCGAGGCGTACAAGCGGGATCGCGCCGCGGCGGAGGCGTCCGTGGCGCGCGCCGGCTCGGTGGCGGCCAGCCGCTCGAACTGGGCGCGGCTCGGGCGCGCCCGCGCGCTGCGCGGAGGTGGCGCGTGAGCCGCTACGTCGCCCTCCTCGACGGCGGACGGCGCGAGGAGCCGATCGAGGTGAGGCAGACGGCGCCCGGGCAGTTCGAGGTGCGGCTGCGCGGGCGGGTGCACGTCGTCGACGCCTTCAGGCACGACTACGGCACGCTCTCGCTCATCGTGGACACCGCGAGCTACACCGCCATGCTCGACGAGCGCGACGCGCACGTGCGGGTGCGGGTGCGGGACTCGGTCTATCCGATCGAGATCCTCGACGAGAAGAAGCTCCGCATGCGCCGCGCGGCCGGCGGGTTCACGGTCGAGGGCCGGCAGACCCTCGCCGCGCCCATGCCGGGCAGGATCGCGAAGGTGCAGGTGAAGGTCGGCGACGCGGTGCGGGAGGGGCAGGCGCTCCTCGTCGTCGAGGCGATGAAGATGGAGAACGAGCTGCGGAGCCCGAAGGGCGGCCGGGTGGTGGAGGTCCTCGTCACGGAGGGCCAGGTCGTCGAGGGCAACGCGAAGCTCTGCGTCGTGGAGTAGCGAACTCTTCCGCGGGCACGACGCCCGCGAGCGCGTCGAGGGACCGACATGGCGGACGAGAAGAAGCAGCGCTGGCTCGAGGGCACTTACGGCAAGGCCGTGAAGAAGGGGCCGGAGCGGCGCGCCCGCTTCGAGACGACGAGCGGCATCCCGCAGCAGCCCGTCTACGTCGCGGGGGACGCGCGGCCGGGGCTGGAGGAGCGGCTCGGGCTGCCCGGCGAGTTCCCCTTCACGCGCGGCGTGCAGCCCACCATGTACCGCGGCCGCTTCTGGACCATGCGCCAGTACGCGGGGTTCGGGACCGCGGAGGACTCGAACCGCCGCTACCACTACCTGCTCAAGTCCGGGCAGACCGGCCTCTCCGTCGCGTTCGATCTCCCCACGCAGATGGGCCGCGACTCCGACCACCCGCGCGCGCGGGGCGAGGTCGGCAAGGTCGGCGTCGCGATCGACTCGATCCGCGACATGTCGATCCTCCTCGACCGGATCCCGCTCGGCGAGGTCTCGACCTCGATGACCATCAACGCGACCGCGGGGATCCTGCTCGCGCTCTACCAGGCCATCGGGGAGAAGCAGGGCGTCGCGGCGGCGGACCTCCAGGGCACGATCCAGAACGACATCCTGAAGGAGTACGCGGCGCGCGGGACCTACATCTACCCGCCCGAGCCGTCGCTGCGGCTCATCACCGACATCTTCGCGTACACCGCGAAGGTGATGCCGAAGTGGAACCCGATCTCGATCTCCGGCTACCACATCCGCGAGGCGGGCTCGACGGCGGTGCAGGAGGTGGCGTTCACGCTCGCCGACGGCATCGCCTACGTCGGCGCCGCGGTGAAGGCCGGCCTCGACGTGGACGCGTTCGCCGGCCGGCTGTCGTTCTTCTTCAACGCCCACAACGACCTCCTCGAGGAGGTCGCGAAGTTCCGCGCGGCGCGGCGGCTGTGGGCGCGCATCATGAAGGAGCGCTTCAAGGCGAAGGACCCGCGCTCGATGATGCTGCGCTTCCACACCCAGACCGCGGGCTCGATGCTCACCGCGCAGCAGCCGGACAACAACATCGTGCGCGTCACCCTCCAGGCGCTCGCCGCGGTGCTCGGCGGGACCCAGTCCCTGCACACGAACTCGCGCGACGAGGCGCTCGGGCTCCCCACCGAGGAGTCGGCGCGCATCGCGCTGCGCACGCAGCAGATCATCGCGAACGAGTCGGGCGTCGCCGACGTCATCGACCCGCTCGGCGGGAGCTGGGCCATCGAGGCGCTCACCGACGACATCGAGGGGCGCGCCGAGGAGTACCTCCGCAAGATCGACGACATGGGCGGCATGGTCCACGCGATCTCGCAGGGCTACGTGCAGCGGGAGATCCAGGACGCCGCCTACGCCTGGCAGCGGCAGGTGGAGGCGAAGGAGAAGGTCGTGGTGGGCGTGAACGCGTTCCGCTCCGACGATCCGCCCGTGACCGTCATGAAGGTGGACCCGGCGCTCGAGGCACGGCAGGTCGCGTCGCTCGCGGCGTTCCGGCGGGAGCGGAGCGCCACCGCCGTGAAGCAGGCGCTGGAGGGGGTGCGCACGGCGGCGAAGGGGAGCGACAACCTCATGCCGCCGATCCTCGCCGCCGTGAAGGCGGAGGCGACGCTCGGCGAGATCTCCGACGCGCTGCGCGAGGTCTTCGGCGAGTACCGGGAGACGGTGGTACTCTAGCCGGCCGGTGAGCGACGGGAACGGGCAGGGGAAGGGGGCGGGGCCGCAGCATCCGACGGACGCGGCGCC
>NZ_JALCZB010000094.1:0-17866 GCF_022690745.1 Anaeromyxobacter sp. SG64
GACGCGCTCGCCGAGGCGCTCCGGCGCGCGGCGGTCGCGGAGGCCGCCGCGGAGGCGGCGCGCGCGACGCTCGCGCCCGCGGTGGCGGAGGAGGCGGCGGCCGCGATCCTGGACATCGAGGTGAAGGACTTCCCCGCCGTCGACGACATGGACGAGGCGCTCCGGGCGGCGAGCGCCGAGCGCGAGGCGCTCAGCGCCCGGCTCGCCGAGCGCGATCAGAAGATCGCGCGGCTCCAGCGCGAGGTGGCCGACAAGACGGACCGCCTCGGCCGGCTGGCGAAGGAGATGGGCGAGCTCAAGGCGAGGGGGTCGGGCAAGCTCTTCGGGTGAAGCGGGCGGTGGGGTCGCCGCGGGGCGCCTGCGAGCGCACATCGGCCCCGAGGGCGAGCGGGCAGGCGTTCGCTCGGACGCCACCGGCGATGCTATCGTCCACGTCCCATGAGCGAGCCCCGCCGCTACGAGCGCATCGAGATCGAGCTCCCGTGCCGCCTCTTCATCCCGGGCGAGGGCGGGCTCCGCTTCGAGGCGTTCTGCACCTCGAAGAACCTCGGGCTGGGCGGGCTGTTCGTGGCCTCGAACTTCCTGCTCCGCTCCGGGCTCGAGCTCTACGTGGAGCTCGCCCTGCCGGACGGGCCGCTCGCCATCCGCTCGCAGATCGCGCACGTCGTCCCGCACGGCGACCGCACCTTCCCGACGGGCATGGGGATCGAGTTCCTCGACGTCGACGCGCACGGCCGCGAGACGCTGCTCCGCTACTTCACGCCGACGCGCTACACGAGCTTCTACGACGCGTTCATCGCGGAGTTCCCGCACCTCGACGAGAAGGTCCCGCTGCGGGACGTCTCGCTCGTCCTGAACCTCTGGGAGGAGTGGAAGATCCGGAGCGAGGGCGGGCCGCTCTCCACCGCCTCGGGCGCCCCCCCGCCGCCCGCGCTCGGCGCGGCCGCGACGGAGGAGCGCGCTCCCCGCGTCCGCCGCTGACGGACCGACGATGATCCCGCCGTCCACGAGCGAAGCGAGCACGCCAGAGGACCCGGCGAGCCGGGGAGGGGCCCCCGCCGGACCAGGGCCGGGCGACCGCGCGGCTCGCGAGACCGAAGCTCGCGGCTCGCGAGCCTTGGGCTAGGCACCGGGGACCCCGGCCGTTACGGTTCTGCACCATGCAGAAGGCACGGCTCGCGCTCCTGTGGCACATGCACCAGCCGCCCTACCGCGACGCGGACACGGGCGAGTACCTCCTGCCCTGGGTGAGGCTCCACGCCACCCGGGCCTACAACGACATGGCGTGGATCCTGGAGCGGCACCCGGGCATCCGCTGCACCGTCAACTTCACCCCCATCCTCCTCGAGCAGCTCGAGGACTACGTGGCGGGCCGCGCGCGCGACCGCTTCCTCGAGCTCACCGCCCGGCCGGCGAACGAGCTCGCGCCCGACGAGCGCGCGGCGATCGTGCGCGGCTTCTTCATGGTGGACTGGGCGCGCAACGTGCGGCCGGTGCCACGCTACTGGGAGCTCCTCCAGAAGCGCGGGCGGGACCTGCGCGGCCGCGACGTGAGGAGGCTCGCCGCGGCGTTCTCCGACGCCGAGATCACCGACCTGCAGGTCCACTTCAACCTCGCCTGGATGGGCTTCGGCGCCCTCGCCGACGACGAAGGGCTCCGCGCCCTGCGCGAGAAGGGCCGCGGGTTCGACCGCGCCGACGTCTCCCTCCTGCTCGAGGCCCAGCGCCGCATCCTCGCCGGGATCGTGCCGCGCTGGACGCGCCTCGCCGACCGCGGCCAGGTCGAGCTCTCGGCCACCCCCTACCAACACCCGATCCTCCCGCTCCTCTGCGACACCGACGTCGCCCGCCGCGCGCTCCCCCACGTGCAGCTCCCGCCTCGCTTCGCGCACCCGGAGGACGCTCGCTGGCACGTGCGCGAGGCGCTCGCGAGCCACGCCCGCCGCTTCGGCCGCCCGCCCGCCGGGATGTGGCCGGCGGAGGGCGCGGTGTCGCCCGAGGCGGTGGAGGTGCTCGCGCGCGAGGGCGTCCGCTGGGCGGCGAGCGACGAGGGCGTCCTGCTCCACTCGCTCCCCCCGAGCGCCCCGCGGCTCGCCTCGGTGTACCGGCCCTGGCGCATCGCCGCGGGCGAGGGGCGCGAGCTCAAGATGCTCTTCCGCGATCGCGCCCTGTCGGACGCGATCGGCTTCACGTACTCCGGCGTGCCCGCGCGCGAGGCGGCGGACGACTTCGTCGCGAACGTCGCCTCGATCGCGCAGGCGTGGGCGGCGGAGCGGCTCCCCGGCCGCGCGACCGTCGGCGTGTTCCTCGACGGCGAGAACGCCTGGGAGCACTACCCCCACAGCGGCCACGAGTTCCTCGACCGGCTCTACGGCGCGCTCGCCGCGAGCGACGCGATCGAGACCGTGACCCTGTCCGAGGCGACCGCCGCCACCGAGGGCGGGATCGTGACCCGCATCCACTCCGGCTCGTGGATCGAGGCGTCCTACCGAATCTGGATCGGGCACGCGGAGGACCGCCAAGCCTGGACGGCGCTCGGCCGGGCTCGCGCGGCGCTCGCGGCGGCGGAGCGCAGCGGGGCGGTCGACGCGGACCGGCTCGAGCAGGCGCGGCAGCATTTGCACGCCGCCGAGGCCTCGGACTGGTTCTGGTGGTACGGCGACGACTTCGCGACCGACCTGGGCGCCGAGTTCGACGGGCTCTTCCGCGGACACGTCGTCCGCGCCTGCCTGCTGCTGGGGGTGACGCCCCCGCGCGAGGCGGTCGAGCCGATCAAGCGCGCCGCCGCCCCCGGCGCCGAGGTGCGCGCCGCGCGCCAGCCCACCGCGCTCCTCGCGCCGCGCATCGACGGGCGCCAGACGACCTACTTCGAGTGGGCGGGGGCGGGCGTCCACCGCCCCGGCCAGCACCGCGGCTCGATGTTCGGCGGCGCGCAGGTCTTCCAGGCGCTGCACTACGGGTTCGACCTCGAGGCGCTCTACCTGCGGCTCGACCCGGCCGAGTCGCCGGAGCGCACCGTCGAGCTCGCGTCGGAGGTCCGCGTCGTGCTGCTCGCCGGCGACCGGAACGAGACCGTCGAGCTCGCGATCGTGCGGGACGGACAGGCCCGCCCGGCACGCCTGCGCGGCGCGGAGCTGGGCGAGGCGGCGTTCGCGCAGGTGCTGGAGGTGCGCCTCCCGTTCGCCGCGCTCGGGCTCGCGCCCGGCACGGAGGTCGCGCTCGGCGTGCACGCCGCGCGCGGGGACGTCGAGGTCGAGCGGCTGCCGCGCCACGGCTTCGTGACGCTCACCGTCCCCGACGCGGACTTCGAGCGCCTGAACTGGAGCGTGTGAGGGAGGAGCGCGTGGGCCGACAGCGAACGAAGCGAGGCCGCCGGGGCGGGGGAGCGTCCCCGGTGGAGCCGTGACCGCGGACGCCACCCGCGTCCGGCCGCCCGCGCCGGGCGCCCCGGCCAGCGGCGGCGCGCGGCTCGTGTTCGTCGAGGGCGCGGCGCTCCTCGGGGTGACGGTCGCGCTGGAGGGCGAGGTGGTGCTCGGCCGCGATCCCGGCTGCGCGCTCCAGCTGCCGGCGGAGGACGTGTCGCGCCGGCACGCGCGCGTCGCCCCCGCGGAGGCCGGCCACCTGGTCGAGGATCTCGGCTCCACGAACGGCACGTTCGTGAACGGCGCGGCGGTCTCCGCGCGGCGGCTCGCGAGCGGCGACCGGATCCGGGTCGGGCCCTTCGTGGCGCGCTACCTCGCCGCGGGCGACGAGGCCGCGCGGGAGCTCGAGGCGCTCGCCGCGCTCGGCCGGCGCGATCCGCTCACCGGGCTCGCGAACCGGAGGGCGTTCGAGGAGGCGCTCGCGGGCGCGGTGGCGCGCGCCGCCCGCGGCGAGGCGCCGCTCGCCCTCGTCGCGCTCGACGTCGACCACTTCAAGCGGGTGAACGACGCCCATGGCCACGCAGCCGGCGACGCGGTGCTGGCGGCGGTGGCGGCGCGCGCGGCGGAGGCGCTGCGCGCCGGCGACCTCCTCGCCCGCATCGGCGGGGAGGAGTTCGCGGCGCTCCTGCCCGGCGCCACGCTCGCGGCGGCCGCGGAGGTGGCGGAGCGCATCCGCGGCCGGATCTCCGCCGCGCCGATCGACGCCGGCAGCGCGGCCATCGCCGTGACGGTGTCGGCGGGCCTCGCCGCGCTCTCGCGGGGAGAGGACGGGGCGACGCTCCTCGCCCGGGCCGACGAGCGGCTCTACGCGGCGAAGCGGGCGGGGCGCGATCGTATCGCCCGGTGAGGGGCGGGGCGGAGGGAAACGCCTGCGCGCCCGTCCGCCTCGGGTTATCCTCCCGGACCCGTGAAGAACCGGTCCGCGCTCGCGATCCTCTTCGTCATCGTCTTCATCGATCTCCTCGGCTTCGGGATGGTCATCCCGGTCATGCCGCTCTACGCCGAGCGGCTCGGGGCCTCCGCCACCTGGACCGGGCTCCTCTCCGCCGGGTACTCGGCCATGCAGTTCGTGTTCGCGCCGATCTGGGGCCGGCTGTCCGACCGGGTCGGGCGCCGCCCGATGCTGCTCGGCTCGATCGTGATGACCGCGCTGGCGTTCACCATGTACGCCCTCGCGAACAGCTTCCCCATGCTGCTGCTCTCCCGCCTCTTCGCGGGCGCGGCGACCGCGAACATCTCCATCGCGCGCGCCTTCGTCGCCGACGTGACGGCGCCCGAGGAGCGCGCGAAGGGCATGGGGATCATCGGCGCCGCGTTCGGGCTCGGCTTCGTGCTCGGGCCCGCGATCGGCGGCATCCTCTCCCGCCACTCGCTCGCGCTCCCCGGCTTCGCCGCCGCGGCGCTCGCCGCGGCCAACGGCGTCGCCGCCTGGTTCATCCTCCCCGAGCCCGAGGCGCGCCGCTCCACCGATCGCCGCCCCCGCTTCGCCGCCATGCGGGAGGAGCTCGGCCGCCCCGGCATCCGTCGCGTCATCGGCATCTACTTCCTCACGGTGCTCGCCTTCAGCATGATGGAGGCGACCTACGCGTTCCTCGCGAAGGAGCGCTACGGCCTCGCCGAGTCGCACGTCGGCTACGTGTTCGCGTACATCGGCGTCCTGCTCGTCATCGTGCAGGGCGGGCTCGTCGGACGCCTCTCGCGCCGCTTCGGCGAGAAGCCGCTGCTCGTCGCCGGCCTCGTCCTCCAGGCCGTGGCGCTCCTCTCGCTCCCCTTCGCCGGGAGCGTCGCGGGGCTCCTCGCCGCGACGGCGCCGCTCGCGGTGGGCAGCGGCCTCGCGCAGCCGGCGCTCTCCTCGCTCCTCTCGCGCTTCGCGCGCGCGGAGGACCAGGGCGGCACCCTCGGCATCGGCGAGTCCGCCGCCGCGTTCGGGCGGATCCTCGGCCCGGAGGCCGGCAGCTGGACCTTCGGGCAGTGGTCGATGGCGTTCCCCTACGTCGGCGGCGCTGCCATCATGGCGTTCGCGGCGGCGGTCGGCGCGACGGTGCGGCCGGCGCGCGAGGAGAGGGTGGCGGGCGATGCCTGACCTGCGCAGGGATCCCATCGTCGGGCGGTGGGTCATCATCGCGACCGAGCGCGCGCGGCGGCCCTCCGACCTGGTGCGGCCGCAGGAGCCCGCGAGGCCGGGGCTGTGCCCGTTCTGCCCGGGCCAGGAGGACAAGACGCCGCGCGAGGTGTACGTGTCGGGCCGCCCGCCCTCGGCGCCGGCGAACGGGCCGGGCTGGGGCGTGCGCGTCGTGCCGAACCGCTTCCCCGCCCTCAAGATCGAGGGCGACCTCGATCGCGAGGCGGAGGGGATCTACGACCGGATGAACGGGATCGGCGCGCACGAGGTGATCGTCGAGACGCCCCGGCACGAGCGCCAGATGAAGGACCTCACCGAGGCCGAGCTCACCGAGGTGCTGTTCTCGTTCAAGGCGCGCATCCTCGACCTCCGCAACGACCTGCGCTTCCGCTACATCCTGCTCTTCAAGAACCAGGGGCAGCTCGCGGGCGCCTCGCTCGATCACGCGCACTCCCAGCTCATCGCGCTCCCGGTCGTCCCGCGCCAGGTGGTCGAGGAGATCGAGGGGGCGAGGCGCCACTACGAGCACAAGGAGCGCTGCATCTTCTGCGACATCGTCGGCCAGGAGCGGAAGGAGCGCGCCCGGCTCGTGCACGAGAACGACGAGTTCGTGGTGTTCGCCCCCTGGGCGCCGCGCAGCCCCTTCGAGACCTGGATCGTCCCGAAGCGCCACGAGTCGAACTTCGAGGCGGAGCCGAAGGAGCGGCTCGGGCTCTGCGCGCAGGCCCTCGGGACGACGCTCCGCCGCCTCGCCGCCGCCCTGGGCGACCCCGCCTTCAACTTCATCGTCCACTCGAACCCGCTGCGCGACGCCGCCTCGCCCTCGTACCACTGGCACATCGAGGTGATGCCCGCGCTCACCCAGGTCGCCGGCTTCGAGTGGGGCTCCGGCTTCCACATCAACCCCGTGCCCCCGGAGGAGGCTGCCGAGTTCCTCCGCCGGGTGGAAGGCTGAACGGCGGCGTGAAGCGCGACCCCCGAGGTGCGCGCGAAGCACGCGCCGCCGTCTAGCTCTCGAGGGCACGATGGAGATCCTGTTCGTGGCGTCGGAGGTGGCGCCCTGGTCGAAGACCGGCGGCCTCGGCGACGTCGCCGCGGCGCTCCCCCGCGCGCTCGCCGCGCGCGGGCACGCGGTCTCGGTGGTGACGCCGCGCTACGGCTCGATCGATCCGCGCGCGCACGGGCTCCACCCCCTCCACCGCGCGCTCGACGTGCGCGGCGAGCCGACCACGCTGTGGGTGAGCCGGGAGCGCGCGCCCGTCTACTTCGTCGAGCACGAGCACTTCTTCGGCTCGCGGCGGGGCCTGTACGGCGAGGCGCACGACTACGCCGACAACGCCGAGCGGTTCGCCTACCTCGCGCGCGCGGCGCTCGCCCTGCCCGGCGCGCTCGGGCTCCGGCCGCACGTCGTGCACCTGAACGACTGGCAGACCGGGCTCGTGCCGTTCCTGCTCCGCCACGAGCACGCCCGCGATCCCGCCCTCGCGGGCGCGCGCACCGTCTTCACCATCCACAACCTCGCCTACCAGGGCGTCTTCTCGAAGCACGTCGTGCCCGCGCTCGGGCTCCCGTGGGACGTCTTCCGCTACGAGGCGATGGAGTTCCACGACCAGCTCAACTTCATGAAGGCGGGGCTCGTGTTCGCGGACGCGCTCACCACCGTCTCGCCCACCTACGCGCGGGAGATCACGACGCCCGAGGGCGGGGTGGGCCTCGACGCGCTCCTCCGCCACCGCACGAGGGACCTGCACGGCATCCTGAACGGCATCGACGTCGCCGAGTGGGATCCCGCGACCGACCGCCACCTCCCGGCGCACTACTCCGCCGCCGAGCTCGCCGGGAAGGCGCGCTGCAAGGCGGCGCTCCAGCGCGAGCTCGGGCTGCCGGAGCGGCCGGAGATCCCGCTCGTCGCGATGGTCGGGCGCCTCGCCGAGCAGAAGGGCCTCGACCTCGTCGTCGCCGCCCTCGGCGAGCTGCTCGGGCGCGAGCTGCAGCTCGCCCTGCTCGGCAGCGGGCGGCGCGACTGGGAGGAGGTCTTCGCGCGCGCCGCGCGCGAGCGGCCCGAGCGGATGGCGGCGCGCATCGGCTTCGACGAGGGGCTCGCTCACCGGCTGGAGGCGGGGGCCGACCTGTTCCTCATGCCGAGCCGCTTCGAGCCGTGCGGGCTGAACCAGATGTACTCCCTGCGCTACGGGACCGTCCCCATCGTCCGCGCGGTGGGAGGCCTCGACGACACCGTCGAGGACTACGACGGCTTCCAGCGCGGCACGGGCTTCAAGTTCCGCGACTACCACCCGCAGGCGATGCTGCTCGCGGTGCGCCGCGCGCTCGAGACCTACCGGGACGGCCGCGCCTTCCGGGCGCTCCGCCTGCGGGGCATGGCGCAGGACTTCAGCTGGGACCGCAGCGCGCAGGCGTACGAGTCGCTCTACCGCTCGCTCGCCAATCCCTGATCGTCGGCGGCGCAGCGCGCTCACGGGCGGTTCGGGTGGAGGAGGGCGGCGGCCCTTCACCGCCCACCGGGCGGACCCTACCTTGAGGCATGGCCCGCCGATTCGATGCCCCCGACGACGATCCCGAGGTCACCGCGCAGCCGAGCGAGCGGATGGTGCGCGAGCTGACGAGCGAGGCCGACGAGAAGGTCGTGCCGCTCGAGAACGTGGGCGGCGCGGCGCCGACGACGCTCGGCCTGGACTCGGGCGGAAACTTCCCCGGCCCCGAGGACGATCTCGCGAACCTCGCCGAGCCGGAGCCGCCCGAGGCGCCCGAGGTCGAGGCGATGCACGTGCACGAGAGCGCCGACGAGGAGGACGAGGAGGAGCGCCGCTGACCGGCGGTCCGCGGGCCGCGATCACCTCCGGCGCCGCGCCGGGGGGCTACTCGAGGCCGCGCGCGCGCAGGTCGTCGTCGCTCTCGCCGTGCAGGTGCCCGAGCTCGTGCAGGAGCGTGACCCGCACCTGCTCGGTGAGCTCTCCCCGGTCGGCGGCGAAGCGCAGCAGGTTCTTCCGGTAGAAGACGATCGTGCGGCAGCGCGGCCCGTCCGCCGCGGTGCACGCCTCGTTCTCCGACGGCCCGCGGAAGAGCCCCAGGATCGAGGGCGAGAGCGGCGGGTGCACCGCGAGGAGGTCCGCCGCGTCCGGGAGGTCCTGGATCTCGATCGGCACCGCCTGGAGCGCGCGGCGCTCCTCCGCGGGCAGCCCCGCGACCGCCGTCTCCACCTCGGCCCGGAACGCGGCCATGTCGACCGGCGGCTCCTGCTTGAAGTCGGTGGGCGCCAGCGACCGGGCGCGCCCGAGCAGGGACGAGGCGCGTCGCTCCTCGCCTCGCCGCTCGGCGAGGAGCCCGAGCTGGTGGAGCGTCCACGGATCGTCCGGAGCGAGCGCCAGGGCGCGCTCGAACGCGCGCTGCGCGTCGTCGAAGCGGCAGAGCTCGTAGAGCGCGACGCCGCGCTCGTACACGGCGTCGGCGTCCTCGGGGCGCGCGTGCACGGCGCGATCGAGGTGCGGAAGGGCGAGGTTGCTGCGGCCGAGGTCGTTCTCGGCCATGCCCGCGACGAGCTCGAGGCGCCCGACGAGCTCGCGGTCCTTGCGCAGCGCGGCCGCCCGCGCCCCGCGGACGGCGTACTCGAGGCCGGCCTCGATCGCCTCGGGCTTCCCGCCCAGGCGCCGCACGTGGAGCTCGGCCGCGCCGAGCAGCGCGCCGGGGGCGTCCGGATCGATGGCGAGCGCGCGCGCGAAGGCGAGGCGCGCCTCGTCGACGCGGTTCGCCGCCGCGAGCGCGTCGCCGCGCGCGGTGAGGGCGCCCACGTGGCGCGGCGCGAGCGCGAGGGCCTCGTCCGCGCAGGAGAGCGCCCGATCCTTCGCGTCGCGATCGAGCGCGTCGGCAGACTCCTCGACGAGGACGCCCGGGGAGGCGTTCGGCTCTGCCGGGAGGCAGGGGCCGGCCGGCGCCGGCACGGGCTCCGGCGCGACGAGGGTCCCCTCGTGCGGTCGCGCCGGCGGAACGGGGGCGCTGCTCGCGCGCGCCGAGGGCGCGGGGATCGGTGACACCGCCGGCTCGAGGGGCGGCGAGGCGCGGGTGCATGCCGTGAGGAGGGCGACGCAGACCGCGCGGCGAAGCGGCCGGTACATTGGCGGCAGCTTGCCACGGTTCCGCGGGAGGCGCCATCCGGGGGGTCAGCAGCCGAGCGTGAGGCTGTCCCAACGCCTGCCCGGAGCCGCAACACGCTAGAGGGCAGGCGCCGGGCGGCCTCACCCGTGCCCCGGCGGCGAGGCCCCGAGCTCCCGCTCGCAGCGCGAGGCGAGCTCCTCCAGGAACGCGAGCAGCTCCCTCGGGTGGAGCGGGTCGGCGGCGTTCAGGTCCACCCGGCCGATCCGGTCCATCGCGACCGTCGCGCGCTCGAGGTCCGTCGAGGTACCCAGCTCGAGGAACCAGCCCACCGGCGGCACGCGCAGGTCGCGGAGCTTCGTCCAGAGCCAGCGCAGGTTCGGATCGTTGAAGCCGTAGCCGACGAGGAGGATCTCCCGCCCCATGACGTCGGACGAGAAGCGCAGGTCGATCGGGTTCGCGGCGAGGTCGGAGCGGCGCAGGAAGTCGGACTCGGAGACGACGAGCGAGGCGGGCCGCTCGAGCGTGCCGTGCAGCTTGTAGATGGGGAAGCGTGGCACGAAGCGCCGGCCGACCTCGACGAAGCGCCAGCGGTGGAGATCCTCCGCCTCGGCGACGACCTGGCAGGGCTGGCCGGCCCACTCGAACGTGCGCTCGAGCAGGTCGTCGAAGTTCGTCGTGTACACCGCGGGTACGAAGGGCGCGAGCCGGACGAGGAGGCGCTGCAGCGGCAGGTCCGCGGGATCGATCCGGGAGGTGTCGAACAGCGCCCGGAGGCGCTCCACGAGCCGGTCCTCGCCGCGCAGGAACCGGTAGGCCTCCGGGATGCGAAGGAGCGCGTCCATCGAGACGGGCGCGTCCGGGTCGGGCGGCGCGAAGCGCTGGGGGGCGTCCGGAACCTGCTCGCGCAGGGCGGGGACGAGATCCTCGGCGAGGGCGCAGACCGTCTGGCGCCAGGAAGGGAGGCCCGCCCAGCGGGAGGCGCCCGCGCCGACGAGCAGCACGAGCTGCCCGCGGGCGAGCCGGTCGAACAGGCGGTCCTTCACCTCGCGGACGTCCGTGGACGCGTCCATCGAGACGAAGGTACTCACGCGCCGCGAGGGCCGCGCGTGCTTCGCGCCGCGGGCGCCGCGTCGCGGCTACCGCGGGCCGATGAGCGAGGCGAGCCGCGCCGGCGAGAACGGCGCGAGGTCCACCGGGGGCGGCGCGCCGGTGACGGCCGCCGCGATGGCGTCCGCGGTGATCGGCGCGAGGAGGATGCCGTTGCGCGTGTGGCCGGTCGCGTAGAAGAGGCCCGGGATCGTGCCCTCGCCGAGGATCGGCTCGCCGTCCGGGCTCGCCGGCCGGAAGTTCGACCAGGTCTCGACGACCGGCGCCTGGGCCAGGGAGGGGGCGATCTCGATCGCCACGTCGAGGACGTGGCGGAGGCCGCCCGCGGTGACGGCCTTCTCCCAGCCGACGTCCTCCATGGTCGAGCCGCAGAGGATCCGTCCGTCGGGGCGCGGCACCACGTAGCCGTGACCCGAGAAGACCACGCGCGAGAGGAGCGGCGGCCGCGTGTCGACGACGGCGATCTGGCCGCGCACCGGCCGGACCGCGCCCGGGGGGAGGCCGTTCCCCTCGACGAGCAGGCTCCAGCTCCCCGCCGCGAGCACCACCGCGTCCGCGTCGATGCGGCCCGCGGCGTGCTCCACCCCGGCGGCGCGGCCGCCCTCGGTCCGGATGCGGCGCACGTCGCCCGTGAGGAAGGTCGCGCCGGCGCGGGCGGCGGCGACGTACACCGCGCGCGCGAGCAGGCGCGGATCGAGCGAGGCCTCGTCGGCGAAGAAGAGCGCGCCGCGCGCCTCGCGGGAGAGGCCGGGCTCGAGCGTCCGCACCGCCGCCTCGTCGAGCACCTGCACCGGCAGGCCGGCCCGCTCGAGCTTCTCGGCGCGACCGGCGAGGAGGTGCGCGTGGTCGTCGTCGAACGCCACCTCCAGCGTGCCGAGCGAGCGGAGGGACACGGCGAGGCCGGAGCGGGCCTCGACCTCGCGGACGAACCCGGGGTAGCGCGCGAGGGAGGCCCGGCAGAGGGCGTAGAAGGGACCGGGCTCGATCGCCTCCACGCCCGGCGACAGGATCCCGCCCGCCGCGCTCGACGCCTCCGCGCCGGGGATCGACCGCTCGAGCACCACCACCTTGCGGCCCGACAGCGCGAGCCGAAACGCGACCGAGGCGCCCTGGATGCCGGCGCCCACCACCACCACGTCCGTACGCATGGCGCGCAACACTACGCCCTCGCGCCCGCCGCGGGGAAGCGCTCCGCGCGCGGAGCGGGCTCCATGAAAAAGACGCGCCCGGGCGAGCGAGGCGAGCCCACGTCCCCGCGCGACGCCGGGGCGCAGCGCCCGTCAGATCGGCGGGACCGAGCCGTTGGGCGCGGCCGGCCGCGCGGGCGTGAGGCCGTTCACGAGCAGCTCGAACACGTGGCGCCGCCACGCCTCCGGCGCGAGCGGCTCGTGCACGAAGGGCCGCGCCGCCTCGCGCGAGGACGCGACGAGCGCGGCGAGCCCGCCCACGGTCACGACGGCGAGGATCGGATCGAGCCCGTCCCCGGCGCCGCCCTGCGCGAGCGCGTCGGCGGCGCGCCGGACTGGCTCGAGGAGCGCGGGGTCGGTCTGGGTGAGCTGCGACAGGAAGGGGGCGCCGTCCAGGTACTCGCGGATGAGGATCTGCGCGCCCATCGGATCCTTCATCATCGCGTCGAGGTAGGCGGCCACGACCGAGGCCGGGCCGCCCGGCCCGAGCTGGACGAGCCGCGCGATCTCGTTCGCCGAGCCCAGCCAGACCGCTCGCAGGATGTCGAGGTAGAGGGCGCGCTTGGAGGCCCAGTGGCGGTAGATGAGCGCCACGTTGCAGGACGCGCCGCGCGCGATGCCCTGGACGCGCGCGCCGTGGTAGCCGCGCTTCGAGAACTCGGTGCGCGCCGCGTCCCAGATCCGCTCCGCGATCCCCGCACGCGGGGCGCCCGCCTTGCGGTTGGCGACCGAGCCGTCCATGAAAGCCTGAATACCGGTCGCGTTGACCTGGGTCAAGTCCGCTCGTGCCCCCGTCCGGAGGGTGGGCGAGCCGGCTTATAGAAGGAGGCGAATGACCGGCCGCCCCCGCACCATCCTCCACCTCGATCTCGACGCGTTCTACGCGTCCGTGGAGCAGCTCGACGCGCCGTCGCTGCGCGGGCGCCCGGTGATCGTGGGAGGGCCGTCGCGCCGGGGGGTGGTGTGCGCAGCGAGCTACGAGGCGCGGCGGTTCGGCGTCCGGTCGGCGATGCCGACGGCGCAGGCGCGCAAGCTCTGCCCGGACGGCGTCTTCCTCCCGCCCCGCTTCGACCGCTACTCGGCGCTCTCCGAGCAGGTGTTCGCGATCTACCGGCGCTACACGCCGCTCGTCGAGCCGCTCTCGCTCGACGAGGCGTTCCTCGACGTCACCGCCAGCCGCGCGCTGCACGGCGGCGGGCGCGACATCGCCGCCGCGATCAAGCGCGCCGTGCGGGCGGAGTGCGGGCTCGCCGTGTCCGCGGGCGTCGCCGAGGTGAAGCTCGCCGCCAAGATCGCGACCGACCTCGGCAAGCCCGACGGGCTCGTCGAGGTGCCGGAGGGCGGCGTCGCCGCGTTCCTCGCGCCCCTCCCGGTCGGCCGGCTGTGGGGGGTGGGCCCGGTGACCGAGGCGGCGCTCCGCAAGCTCGGCGTGACGACCATCGGGGACCTCGGCCGCACGCCCGACGCCGCCCTCGCCACGGCGGTGGGCACCTCGAGCGCCCGGGGGCTCCGCGCGCTGGCGCTCGGCGAAGATCCGCGGGACGTCGTGCCCGACGAGGCGGCGAAGTCGGTCGGCGCGGAGGAGACCTTCGGCGAGGATCTCTCCGGCCGCGCCGCGCTGGAGCGTGCCCTCCTCGAGCAGGCCGGACGCGTCGGCCGGCGGCTGCGCGCCGCCGGGCTCGCCGGCCACGTCGTGACGCTCAAGGTGAAGTACGCCGACTTCACCCTCGTCACGCGGCGCACGACCCTCCCGAACGCGACCGACGACGACCGGGCGATCTTCGAGGCTGTCCGCGCGCAGCTCGAGCGCGTCGAGGTGGAGCGCCCGGTGCGGCTCACCGGCGTGTCGGTCTCCGGGTTCGCGGGCGAGGCGGAGCGCGGGCAGCTCGATCTGTTCCAGGCCGCCCCGGCGCCGCCGCCGGAGGTGGAGAAGCGCCGCTCGCTCAACGCCGCGCTCGACGTGCTGGCGCGCCGCTTCGGCGATCGCGCCGTCACTCGCGCGGATCTCGCCGACGAGGACGGGCGCGAGGACGACGGGTGACGAGCGTGCTCGAGCCCCGCGACTACGTCGCCGCGGGCGCTACCCGCCGCCGTCGCTCCCCGGGGGGCCGCTGTTCGGCACCCAGCGCGAGTCGGGGGCCGGTCCCTCGGGGGCCGGCCGGTCGGTCCGCGGCGCGGAGCGCGCGTCGATCGTGAGGGCAGTCGGCCTCCCGCCGCGCCCGCTCTCGTACGAGGCCCGCACCGGGCTCCCCTCGCGGAGCGACGCGAGCGGCGCGATCCGTCCGTCGAGCGTGATCGCGGTGGCGTCCCCGACCCGGAGGACCACGCTCTCCTCCCCCGGGGCGCGGATGACCACGCGCCCCTCGGCGCACCGCTCGAGCGTTCCCTCGATCTTCCGGATGGCCCGCGCGCGGACCGCCGCCCGCCTGTGCCGGTCCGCCCGACGGCTCTCCTCCGGCCCGGCCGACCGCTCCTCCGGCGTGCGGCCGTCCCGCTGCGCGACGGTCGGAGGCTCCACGGGATCCTGCTCGCGCGCCGCGCGCTCGCCGCGCTTGCAGGCGAGGGCCAGCGCGGCCGCGAGCAGGGCGGCGAGCCAGGGGCTGTTGCCTGCGAAAAGCACGTCGCACCGCCGTCGAAGGGAAGGACCCTCGATCGAACGTGCGCTCGCGCCCGACCCCGGGCAACGGCGCTCCGCCGGCATGGCCCGGGCGCCGCCCAGCGGGCTTCCTCCCTGCGACCGCCAGCCGCAAGTTCTCCCCATGATCTCGACCGAAACGACCGGACGGCCGGGGGAACATCTCGTGACTCGCGATCGCGACGCGGGCGAGATCGACGCGCGGGCGGACGCGCTGCGCGCGCTCACCGAGGCCGGCGTGCCGCACCTCGTCGCGGGGGCCTACGCCTTCTTCGAGTACACCGGCATCTTCCGCGACACGAAGGACCTCGACATCTTCCTCCGCCAGCGGGACGTGGAGGACGCCTTCCGCGTCCTCGAGGGCGCCGGGTTCCGCACCGAGATGACCGACCCGTCCTGGATCGGGAAGGGCTTCCGGGGCGAGTGGTTCGTGGACCTCATCTTCTCCTCGGGCAACGGCGTCGCCGTGGTCGACGACCTGTGGTTCGAGCACGCGCGCCCCGGCCGCGTGATGGGCGTCGACGTGCTGCTCGCGCCCCCCGAGGAGATCATCTGGTCGAAGGGCTTCGTCCTCGAGCGCGAGCGGTACGACGGCGCGGACGTGAACCACCTGCTCCGGGCGTGCGGCGAGTGGCTCGACTGGGACCGGCTCCTCATGCGCTTCGAGCGCTACTGGGAGGTGCTCTTCTCGCACCTCATGCTCTACCGGTTCACCTACCCGGGGGAGCGGGGCAAGGTGCCGGACCGCGTGCTCCACGCGCTCATGGAGCGTACTCGCGCGGACATCGCCGAGGGTAACCACGTGCGCCCGGTCTGCCGCGGGACGCTCATCTCGCGGGTGCAGTACCGGCACGACCTCGATCACCTCGGCTACGAGGACGGTCGCAAGTGGGACGAAGCCGAGCGGGTGACGGGGAAGGAGAACGATGGCGGACGGGAACGGGACCTTCCGGCTGGCGGCGGTCGCTGATCTCCACTGCCGACAGGACCAGCACGGCCGCTTCCGCGAGCTCGTGAAGATCGTGAACGGCGAGGCGGAGGGGCTCCTGCTCGCGGGAGACCTCACCGACCACGGCACCATCGACGAGGCGAAGACGCTCGCCGAGGCGTTCGCGCTCTTGCGCGTGCCGTGCGCCGCCGTGCTCGGCAACCACGACTTCGAGGGCGGGGTGGTGAAGGACCTCGTCCGGATCCTCGGCGAATCGAGCATCGAGGTGCTCGACGGCGACCACGCCGTGTTCGACAAGCGCGTCGGCATCGCCGGCGTGAAGGGGTTCGCCGGGGGGTTCGAGCGGGCCATGCTGCAGGCCTTCGGCGAGCCGATCATCAAGGCGTTCGTGCAGGAGGCGGTCAACGAGGCGCTGAAGCTCGAGGCCGCGCTCGGCCAGCTCGACACGCCGATGAAGATCGTCATGACGCACTACGCGCCCATCGCCGAGACCTGCCAGGGCGAGGAGGCGGAGATCCGGCCGTACCTCGGGACGTCGCGCCTCTCCGCGCCGTGCGAGGCGTTCGGCGCGTGCGCCGTGTTCCACGGCCACGCCCACCACGGCAAGACGGACGGCCGTACGCCCAAGGGCATCCCCGTCTACAACGTCGCGATGCCCCTGCTCCGGAAGCTCTGGGACAAGCGCTTCCGCGTCTTCGACGTGTGGGAGGGCGGCTGCACGCCGGTGACGCCGGGTCCCGAGCTGGTCGTGACGACGCATTGAAACGGGGACTGCGTCCCCGCGATCCTCAATGCCGCATCGGCGGCGGGCCGGCGGCCTTGCGGACGCGCTCGAGGATCTCGTCCATCCCGACCGACTTCGGGATGTAGCCCTGCGCGCCGAGGAGCTCCGCCTCCCACTCGAACCCGTAGGCAGAGAGGATCAGGATCGGCACCGCGGAGCTCTTGGCGTCGCCGCGCATGCGCTCCATCACGCCCCAGCCGTCGAGCACCGGCATCTTGAGGTCGAGCAGCACGATGCCGGGCGCCTCGTCGGCCACCCGCTGCAGGGCGATCTCACCGTTCTCGGCCTTCTGCACCGGGTAGCCCGCCTCGGAGAGCACCTCGGAGAGCGCCTCGCGGAAGTCGTCGTCGTCGTCGACGACGAGGATGTACTGGCCGGGGGTCATGGCGCGGTCGGCTCCGTGCGCAGCGCCGCGGCGATCTCGCCGGCGATGCGCCGCGCGTCCTCGACGTGATCAGGTGCGAGCGACACGGCGCCGACGACCGGGTGGCCGCCGCCGCCGTACCGCTCGCACAGCTTGGAGATGTCGTGCGCGCGCGGCGGCCGGGCCCACGGGTTCGACCCGACCGACACCTTGGCGCGCTTGGGGTCGCGGCTCACGACCACCGTGTAGCGGGCCTCGGGGAAGAGCTCGTACGCGATGAACTTGTTCGCCGACTCGATGGGCGTGCGGGTGAGATCGATCATGACGACGCCCTGCTCGACGCGGGCGAGGCGACGGTACACCTCGATGGCGTCCGCGTGGCGCGCGAGGATGGGCTCGAGCGGCTGTGCCACCCAGGGCTCGGCCGCGATCTCGGCGAGCGGCCGGTGCTGCAGGGCCTCGATGAGCCGGGCGGGGACCGCCGGGTCCTTCGTCGCCTCGAGCAGCGTCATGATCCGCAGCGCCGGCGCCTCCAGCCGCACCGCGGTGGCGGGCGAGTCGAACCGGGCCGCGTCGATGACGTCGGCCCAGCGGACGAGCTCCGCGAGATCCTCGGCGCGCCAGTCGAAGCGCTCCGCGAGCGTGCGGGCCATGAAGCCGGTGCAGCTCGGCGCGGCCGGGTCCCAGAACTTCTGGCCGCTCACGTCCCGCTCGAACAGGGCGCGATCGTGGGGGGTGGGGAAGGCGCTCGCGTGATGGTCGAACCACCAGTGAAGGTCGGGCGACGGGGAGAAGCGGAAGTCGACGCAGGCGTTCACGTCGCCGTCGAAGGCGCCGGGCGGGAACGGATCGCCGGCGCCGTGCTGCAGCGGCACGTGTCGGACCGTGGAGAGCCGCGTCCCCTCGCGCTCCTCGAAGAAGCGGCTGAAGAGCGCCGCGGAGGCGCAGCCGTCGAAGCAGTTGCCGTGGTAGAGGACCTTGAGCTGCATCGGAGCGGGGCAATCTAGTGACCGGCCGAGCATACCGTCAACGCGCGAGTCGGGCCGCGTGACCTCGCGCGGGCCCCCACCGGGTCGAAGGCGCGCGGCCCGCGCGGAGGAAGCGGGGGCGCGGCGGGGTGGCCGGCGAGCGCCGATCGCGCGCGCCGATTACACGGTTCGTGCGGGAGTCGCGCGCGCCCACCCGC
>NZ_JALCZB010000095.1:0-17481 GCF_022690745.1 Anaeromyxobacter sp. SG64
CGCGCCCTCGGGGAGGCGGGCAGCGCGGAGGCGGTGCCCGCGCTCGCGGCGCTCCTCGACGGTCCCGCCGCGGCGAGCGCCGCCGAGGCCCTCGCGAGGAGCGGCGCGCCCGGGGCGGCGGCGCCCCTCGCGGCCTACCTCGCCCGTCCCGACGCTCCGGCGCGAGCGCAGGCGATCGACGCGCTCGCCGCCCTCGGCGCCCGCGACGCGGCGCCCGTCATCGCCGCGCAGCTCACGAACGATCGTCCCGAGGTCCGCGCCGCCGCAGCGCGCGCGCTGGGGAAGCTCGCCTACGAGCCCGCCTCCGGGCGGCTCGAGGCGCTGCGGAGCGACTATTACGGCCGGGTCCGCCGCGCCGCGGTCGAGGCGCTCGCGAAGCTCCCGTCGGGCGCGCCGCGCCCCCGGCCGTAGACCTGGCCTCGCGAACGGCGCGCCCGGCGGTCCGCCGCCGGCGGGCCGGGGACGCAGCTCCACGCTGCCCCGTCAGATCCCGGGCGCCATCGTCGTCGGCAGCACCGGCCTCTGCTGCCCGAACCGCGTCCGGAGCGCGGCGCCGAAGGTGACGAGGGCGGCGGCGATCCAGACGAGCCCGCCGAGGAACGGCACGGCCGTCACCAGCACGACGATCGCGGTGCCGATCGCGAGCTGCAGGACCCACGCGCTGCGCTGCTGCGGGAGCGGGATCGAGCGGCCGACGTGGATGGCGAGGGACGTGAACCCGAGCACCCCGGCCGCGAGGACGAGCAGGGCGAGCACCGCGACGAGCGGGATGCCGATGATGGTCACCACGAGCAGGAGCGCGAGGACCGGCGTCGCGACGAGGCCGAGCAGGCCCGTGAGGATCGACTTCCACGGGCTCGCGAGCATCGCCTCGGCGACGGCGTCGACGCGGCGCGGGAAGAGCGCGACCACGAGGAGCCCGAGCGCGAAGAAGAGGGCGAACTTCGCGAGCACCTGGCCGACGGACCAGAGCACCGACTCGCGGCCACCGAAGAGGAGGCTCGATCCGAACATCCCGCCGATCCCCGGGAGCCCGGGGACCGAGACGCTCGTCTGGTCGCCCCCGATGGTCGCGTGCGGATCGGGCTTCACGGACCCGCCGACGGCGGTCGCGTTCCGCTCCACCACCGCGCCCGGGCCGAGCTCGACGCTCCCCAGCACGGCCGTCACCTCCCTCGCGGTGGCGCCGGCCTCGAGCTTCACGCCGCCGAGCACCGCGACGACGTTGCGCGCGGTCGAGCCCGGCTCGAGGCGCACGTTCCCGCGGATGGCGACGACGTCGCGGACCTCCTCGCCCGGGTGGATCGTGACGTCGCCGTTCTCGACGCGGTCGCGGGCGTCCTGCCCGGTCTCGCGCCCGTCGTCCCACTCGCGCCTGGCGTCGCGGATGGCGCGCTCGGCCGTGCGGCGCGCCTCCGCGCCGATGCCGGCGAACCCGCCGAGGGGCTGCGCACGCACCACCACGACGCCGCCCTGCAGCTCCGCCGCGAGCCCGGCCTGATCGAGCACCGCCCGCAGCGCCTCCTCCACCGGCGTCGCGTTGAACACCCCGGACACCTCGCCGCGGACGCCCGGCGGGATGACGATGGAGAGCCCACCCGCGGCGGCGACCTGCCGGAGCGCGTCGTCGACGTCGGTCTCCTCGAACTCGCCCGTGAAGCGCTTCCCGCTCGGCTTCTCGAACCCCACGAGCGTGGGCTGCCGCGCGACGGGGCCGCTCGACGGCGCGACCACGACCGTGTTGCGCCGGCGCGACGCCTCGAGGAGCGTGCCGCTCAGGGCGGCGCGCAGCGCGTCCTCGACCGGCACGTCGCGGAGCTTCAGGACGAGCTGGATGTTGCCGGTCCGACCCGTGTTGAGGACGAGGTTCCAGCCCGCCGCGTCGGCGATCTTCTCGAGCGCGTCGTCGAGGGAGACCGTGTCCGAGATCGTGACGTGCTTGCCGGACGGCTCGGCGGGCCACTCGCCGACGAGCGGATCGGCGGCGCCGGTCGGCGGCGGGAGCGCGGGGAGGGGCGGAGTGGGGCGTGCCGACGGACGGGCCGGGGGCCTCGGCGCCGCGCCGGGACGGGCCGGCACCGGCGGCGCCGGGAGCTCGGCGCCGGGGCGGGCGGCGGCCGGCGGGGGAGGCGCGGAGGGCGTCTCCGGGGAGGGCTGGAAGACCAGGGCGGCGAGCAGGAGCGCGAGCATGGGGGTCTCCATCAGGCGACCTCGGCCCGCGCCTCGGGCGCGGGCATCAGGCGCGCGAGGGCGACGAGGAGGGGGATCGCGACGACGGCCGCGACGAGGATGATCTGCAGGCGGAAGACGCCGACGAGCGCCGGGAGGAACCCGGCGCCGACGCGGACGGCGAGCGCGACGTCACCGAGCCGCTCGGCGACGCCGGAGACGGAGGGCGCCCAGGCCCGGGCGCCGGCCGCGACGAACGCGACGATCGTCGCGAGGGCGACGCCGGCGAGGATGCCGAGCGCCCAGCGCCGCTCGCGGGCGGCGGCGCGCTCGGCCGCGTCGATGCGGGCGAGGACGCCCACCGTGAAGTCGGCGGGGAGCGGGGGGACCTCGAGGTCCTCGAGCGCGATCGCGAGCATCCGGTACGACTCGACCGCCGCCTGGCACTCGGGGCACTCCGCCACGTGCCGCTCGACCGAGGCCGTCTCGGGCTCGAGCAGCGCGCCGTCGACCATCCGCTGGGCCTGGGCGTCCGTGAGGTGTCCGTCGAAGAGGCTCATCGCAGGTTCTCCGCGCCCGGCTCCGCGAGCGCTTCCTTGAGGCGGGCGCGCGCGCGGTGGAGCCAGGTCATCACGGTGCCGAGGGGGACGTCGAGCGTGGCCGCGATCTCCTTGTAGGAGAGGTGCTCGACGTGGAAGAGGTGCACGACCTCGCGGTAGTTCTGGGGCAGCGCCGCGACCGCCGCCTCGAGCGCGCCCGCGAGTTGGCGCCGCTCGAGCGCGTCGTCGGCACGGACGGCGGCCGGATCGGCGAGCTCGCGCGGCGCGCCCTCGTCCGGCTCGGCGTCGAGCTCGACGCGCTGGGTGTCCGGCAGGCGCCGGCGCAGGACGTCGAGGCAGTGGTTGCGCGCGATGCGGAGCACCCACGGGACGAACGGCTGGGCGGCGTCATAGGTGGAGAGCGCCGCGTAGGCGCGCGCGAAGGCCTCCTGGGCGGCGTCGCGCGCCTCCTCGGGCTCGCGCAGCAGGCGGAAGCAGAGCCCGTACACGGCGCGCTTGTGCGCGTCGACGAGCTGGCCGAAGGCCTTGCGGTCGCCCTTCGCGGCCGAGCGCGTCAGGGCGGCCTCGCCGGTCACCACCGGTGGCGCCAACGAGCGCTCCTCCACCTGCCACGAGAGGGCGAAACCTAGATCGGCGAGCGCCGCGGCCGCAATCATGAAGAACCCTACGGATCGCGCGGGTTTCTATTTCGCGCAGGCCCGCCCGGGCGGGTGGTGGGCGCGCCTCCGGGCGTCCTCCCGGTAAACCTCAGTCGATCCGGACGCTTGCGTTCAGACGAGCCCGAGCGCTCGCTCTCCGAGCAGGATCGCGAAGGACACGGTGAGCGTCGCGGCCGTGACCAGCGCGCCGATCCGGAAGAAGCGCCAGAAGCCGATGCCCGCCCGGGAGCCCGCCAGCTCCAGGACGATCAGGTTCGCGACCGATCCGAGCACCGTCAGGTTGCCGGCGAGCGTGGCGGCGAGCGCGGTCGCGAGCCACGCCAGGCGCGGCTCGGCGAGCCGCGGGATCCACTCGCCCGCGAGCAGCACGAACGGGACGTTCGAGACGACCTGCGACGCCCCGACCGTGAAGAGCGAGAACACGGCCGACTGCCGGACGGCGTCATGGCCGAGCGCGGGGACGATGAGGTCGAACATCCGCGACGCGATGCCCGCCTTCCCGATCCCGGCCACCACGACGAAGAGCCCCGCGAAGAACACGAGCAGCGGCCAGTCGACGCGCTGGAGCGCCTCGCGCGGCGCGCGCCCGGCGACGGCCATGCAGAGCGCGGCGGCGAAGAGCGCGGTCCAGGCGAGGGGGAAGCCCGCCAGGAAGCCCGCCACCGCGAGGGCGGTGGCGAGGAGGGCGCGGGCGAGGAGCGGCCTGTCGAGCTCGGGGGCCGCGACCCGGGTCGGCGCGAGCACGCGGCGCGGCAGGTCCTCGCGGAAGACGCGCTCGAGGACGAGCGCGACGACGACGAGCGACGCGAGCGCCGGGAGCGCGAGCGCGGCCGCGAAGCGGGCGTAGGAGATCCCCGACAGCGTCCCGACGATCATGTTCTGCGGGTTGCCGGTCAGGGTCGCGACCGAGCCCGCGTTCGAGCCGAAGGCGAGCGCGAGCAGGTACGGCAGGGGCGGGAGCTCGGCGTCCTCGACGACCGAGAGCACGATGGGCGTGACCATCACGCACACCGTGTCGTTCACGAGCAGCACCGAGAGGGTCCCCGCGGCGAAGACGACCGCCCACAGGAGCGACCTCGGCGTGCGGACCGCGCCGAGGATCCGGAAGCTCGTCCAGCGGAAGAAGCGCGCCTCCGCGAGATACGCCGAGAGGAGCATCATCCCGAGCAGCAGGCCGAGGGTGTCCCCGTTCACCGCGCCGCCCGCCTCGCCGGGCGTCAGGACGCCGGAGGCGACCATCAGCACGGCACCGAGCAGCGCCGCGGCCGGCCGATCGAGCGACAGGAACGGCAGGCGACCCGCGGCGACCGCCACGTACGTCACGGAGAACACGGCGACGGCGGCGACCACGGCACGTACTTACCACGGGAGTCCCCCGCCGGGTCGAGGCGAGGCCCCGCGCGAACTCGCTCGGCGCGCCACGCAAGGGCTACATTGCTGCCGTGCCCCCCGATCTCCCGATCGTCCTGGACGGCAGCACCGGCGAGGGCGGCGGCCAGATCCTCCGCACCGCGCTCTCGGTCTCCGCGATCACCGGGAAGCCGTTCGCGATCGATCGGATCCGCGCGAACCGCGAGAAGCCGGGCCTCCGCCCGCAGCACCGCGAGGCCGCCCGGGCGGTCGCGCGCCTGTGCGACGCGCGGCTCGCCGGCGACGAGGTCGGCTCGGAGCGGCTCGAGTTCCACCCGCGGCGGCCGGTGCAGGCGGGCGACTGGGCGTTCGACATCGGCACCGCCGGCTCGACTCCGCTCCTCTTCCAGACCGTGTGCTGGCCGCTCGCGCTCGCGGGCAAGAGCTCGACGCTCACGCTCCGCGGCGGCACGCACCAGGACCACGCGCCGAGCTTCCACTACCTCGCGCTCGTGTGGGCGCCGGCCGTCGCGCGGCTCGGGTTCCGGTTCGAGCTCGCGCTCCAGGCCGCGGGGTTCTACCCGGAGGGCGGCGGCGAGTTCACCGCGCGGGTGGAGCCGGCCCACCCGATGCCCCCGCTCGACCTGCGTCACCGGGGGACCCTGCAGGACGTCGAGGTCGTCTCGATGGTCTGCGGCCTCGGGTTCGACGTCGCCGAGCGGCAGGCGGCGCGCGCGCTGCGGCTCCTGCGCGAGGCGGGCATCGCCGCGCAGGCGGAGCGGGTGCCCATGCCTTCGCGCGCGTCGCGCGGGGGCCACGTGCTCGTCGTCTCCACCTTCCAGCGCGCCCGGGCCGGCCACGGGGCGGTGAGCGCGCGCGAGCGCTCCCCGGAGCAGATCGCGGAGGAGGCGGTGGGCGGCTTCCGCGCGTACCTCACGGGCGGGGCCGCAGTGGACCGCCACCTCGGGGATCAGCTCCTGCTCCCCGCGGCGCTCCTCGCCGCCGGGCTCGTGCCGTCGCCGCCAGGCATCGTCCCGGTCACGCGCTACACCGTGGACGGAGTGACGAAGCACCTCACCACGAACGCCGCGATCATCCGGCGCTTCCTCGACGTCGAGATCGCCATCGTCGAGGGTCAGGAGGGGGAGGGCGAGGTGCGGGTGCAGCCCGCCGGCGGCGCGGCCGAGGTCGTGCCCCTCACCTCGGGGTAGCGCGAGCCCCGGCGCGCCTCACGCGGGCAGCGCCTCGGTCACTCGCGCGCGGTCGCCGCGGCCCGCGACGGCGAGGCCGAGCGCGATCGCCGCCGCCCCGACCCAGCCCATGGGCCCGAGCCGCTCGCCGAGCACGCCCACGCCCAGGACCGCGGCGGTGAGGGGCTCCGCGAGCGTGAGCGTCACCACGGTGGGCACGGCCAGCCGGCGCAATCCCTTGCCGTAGAGCCAGTACGCCAGGCCCACGGTGAGCACGCCGAGGTGCAGCGCCATCGCGCTCCCCCGCGGGCTGGCGAGCCAGGCCATCGGCTCGCGCGAGAGGAGCGGCGCCATGAGCAGCGCCCCCACCCCGAAGACCCCGGCCATCGCCTGCGCGGGGTGGAGGCCGGCGTCCATCGCGTGCTTCGCGGCCTGCGCGTAGACGGCGTAGCTGAGGCCGGCGCCCAGCATGAGGCAGAGCCCCACCGCGTCCGGAGGCGCGCCGTCCGCCGCGCCGTGGGCGGCGAGCAGCGCGGCCCCGGCGACGGTGAGCCCGGTCCCGAGCACCCACGCGCGCGAGAGCGCGCCGGCCCTTCGCGTCAGGTGGAAGAGCCCCGCGAACACCGGGCCGCTCCCGATGCCCACGATCGTCCCCAGCGTCACGCCCGTGCGGCGAAGGCCCGCGAACCAGGCAAGCTGGTACGCGGCCACCGCGACCCCGCCGATCGCGAGGGCCGCGGCGTGCGACCGCCACCGCGGGCGCCGCGCCGATCCTCCCGCGAGGGCGACGGCGGCGAGCACGACCGCGCCGATGGCGAGCCGCACCGCCCCGACCCCGAGCGGCGTCGTGCCGCCGGGCCCCAGCGCCTGCGCGGTCCCCGTCGTGCCGAAGAGCGCGGCCGCCGAGAGGACCGCGAGCGCAGCGCCGAGCTGAGCCGCCCCGTGGCGATCCGGCCGCGTCACAGCCACCGCTTCCGGCGAAAGATCGCCCACAGCGCGAGCGGGGTCGCGGCGACGAGCACGAGCACGAGCGGCGCCGCGACCCGCGGCGGGATGATCTGGAGGTTCATCCCGAAGAAGCCGGCGACGAAGTTGAGCGGGAGGAAGATGGTCGCGACGAGCGTCAGGCGGGCGGTGAGCGCCGAGAGCCGGTTGTTGGTGCGCGACAGGTAGGCCTCCATCGTGGAGGCGAGGAGATCGCGGCCGGTGTCCACCTCCTCCGCGAGCCGCACGGCGTGATCGACCACGTCGCGGAAGTAGACCGCCGTCGCGTCCCGCACGAACGGCTGGCCGGGGCGGGCGAGCGCGGCGAACACCTCGCGCTGGGGCGCGAGGCGGCGGCGGAGGTGCCCGTGCGCCCGGCGCGCGGCGACGATCCGCGGCAGCACGTCCTCGTCCATCGCGCCGCCGTCGGGCTCGGACGTCAGGTCCGCGAGCGCCTCGACCTCCTCGGTGAGCGCGTCCACGAGCGCGAAGTGCACGTCCGTGACGGCGTCGTGCACGAGGTAGAGGGCGAAGTCCGGCCCGCGCTCGAGCAGCGCCGGCTCGCCGGCGCAGCGGGCGAACACCTTGTCCACCTCGGCGATGGGGACCGCGTGGACCGTCACGAGCGCGTCCGCGGTGAGGAACGCGTGCAGCTCGTGGGAGAGGACCTCGCTCTCGTCGGCCGAGGGGATGACCCGGTGGACGACGCAGAAGAGGCTACCGGGGAAGGGCTCGTACTTGGGCCGCTGATCCTCGTGCGCGCAGTCCTCCAGGGCGAGCGGGTGGAACCCGAACGTCTCGCCCAGGAAGGCGAGCGTCTCGGGGTCCGGCCCGGCGTCGATCCACAGCCGCGCGCCCGGCTCGACGAGCTCGCGCCCGCCGGCCCGCACGCGTCCTTCGTCCCACCGCAGCACCCGCACGCGCTCGCCTCCCCGCGCTGGCCACGGCCCGCGCACCGGGCGCAGCCTAGCATCCCATGGCGGGCCGCCGCGCGATGGTGTAAGCGAGGCGCTCGTGCGCCGGCTCCTCGTCATCCTCGGCACCCTGGTCGTCGCCGCGGCGCTCGGCTGTGCCGGCGGCCGGGCGGCCCGTGCCACCCGGGCCGACGCGCCGGACGCCGCGCTCCGCGCGTTCGCCACGGCGCTCGCCGGCGGTCGGTTCGAGGCGGCGCACGCGCTCCTCTCCGCCCGCTGGCGCCAGGCGTACACGCCGCGCCGCCTCGCCCAGGACCTCGCCGGCGCGGGGCCGGCCGGGCGCGAGGCGGCGGCGCGCGCCCTCTCGGCGCTCGACGCGGGGTCGCCACTCGTCCGGGAAGGCAGGGTGGCCCGGCTCCCGCTCGGGGGGGATCACGCCGCGGTGGTGGTCCTGGAGGACGGGGGCTGGAAGGTCGACGCGCTGGAGTGACGGAGCGGCGCCACGCGGCGTTGAGAAGCCCTCGGGTGGCGGCTATAAAGGCGCTCCCATGCCGCTCGACCCCAAGACCGCCCTCGACGCCCTCCGCAAGGTGATGGACCCCGAGCTTCACCGCGACCTCGTGTCGCTCGGGATGGTGAAGGACGTCGCGGTGGAGGGCGACGCCGTGCGGCTCAAGGTGGAGCTCACCACGCCGGCCTGCCCGCTCAAGGACACCATCGGGCGCGACGTGAAGGCGGCGCTCGAGGGCGCGGGCTTCCGCCGCGTGGAGCTGTCCTGGGGCGCCCAGGTCCGCTCCGCGCCGGGGGTCTCCCAGGCGCAGCTCACGCCGGGCGTGAAGAACATCATCCTGGTCGGGGCGGGGAAGGGGGGCGTCGGCAAGAGCACGGTGGCGGTGAACGTCGCCGCCGGCCTCGCCCGCACCGGCGCCAAGGTCGGCATCCTCGACGCGGACATCTACGGTCCGTCGATCCCGATCCTCACCGGCGTCACCGAGCGCCCCACCTCGAAGGACGGCCAGCGGCTCGAGCCGCTCACGGCGCACGGCATGAAGGTGATGTCGATCGGGTTCCTCATCGACCCCGACCAGGCGCTCATCTGGCGCGGACCGATGGTGACCGGCGCGCTCATCCAGCTCCTGCGCGACGTGAACTGGGGCGAGCTCGACTACCTCGTGCTGGACCTCCCGCCGGGCACCGGCGACATCCCGCTCACGCTGGCGCAGAACATCCGCGCGGCGGGCGTCGTGCTCGTCTCGACGCCGCAGGACCTCGCGCTCGCGGACGTCATCCGCGCGAAGCTCATGTTCGACAAGGTCTCGATCCCCGTGCTCGGGCTCGTCGAGAACATGTCCGCCTTCGTCTGCCCGCACTGCCGCACCGAGACCGCCATCTTCGACAAGGGCGGCGCGCGGACGGCTGCGGAGAAGATGGGCATCCGCTTCCTCGGCGACGTGCCGATCGACCTCGCCATCCGCGAGGGCGGCGACAAGGGCGTGCCGATCGTCGTCGGCCAGCCCGACAGCCCGCAGGCGGCGGCGCTCCTCGCCGTCGCGAAGAACGTCGCGGGCGCGGTGAGCACGCAGATCCTGAAGGCGCCGCGCCTGCCGGTCATCGGCGCGCAGCAGCGCGCCTGAAGAGGCTTCCATGGAGCGACCGCCGCCGCAGGGTGACGACGAGGGCTTCGCGCCCGACGACCTCGAGCTCGAGGGGGGCGGCGACGCCGCCGGGTCGCGCGGGCTCATCCCGGAGGCGGTGAAGAAGGCCATCCTCGCGGGCGTCGGCGCCGTCTTCATGGGGGAGGAGGGGGCGCGCCGGCTCGCGCGCGACTGGAAGCTGCCGAAGGACGTGATCGCCTTCGTCGGGAACCAGGCCCACGCCGCGAAGGACGAGATCCTCCGCGCGGTGGGCGACGAGATCCGCGGCTTCCTGCAGTCCGAGGCGCTGCGCCGGGAGTTCCTGAACGCGCTCGCCGACCGCACCATCGAGGTGAAGATGGAGATCCGCGTCCGGCCCGACGCGGAAGGCGCGCCGCGCGCGGAGGTGAAGACCGCCGCGACGAGGGGCAAGCGGGCGCGGCGCAAGGCCAAGCGGTGAAGCGCGCGGCGCGGCTCGTCGCGCTCCTCGGCGCGCTGGCGGTCGGGGTGTTCCTCTTCTCGTCGTCACCGCGCGACGTGGTCCTCGTCTACGACCTCGGGGACGCCCCCGGGACCACCGCCCTCGAGGTCGACCTCCGGCGCGGCGACGCGCTCGTGCGCCACGCCGAGTTCCGCGTGAGCGGCCCCGAGCGGCAGGTCCGCCATGCCCTGCGGTTGCCGCGGGGAGCGTACGCGCTCGCCTGGCGCGCCACCGGCCCGGCGGGGGCACGTTCCGGCGAGCGCACGCTCGACGTCGAGGAGGAGGGCACGATCGTCCTCCCCCTGGGGCGATAGCGGGGCCGTCGTCGCCGCGTGCCGGGGCGCGCGGGCCTGCCCAGGTTGGTGGAGATGATCGACCTGCACTTCGTCGCGGACGGGCTCGCGCTGGGTGCGCACTTCCCGATGGGGGCCGCCGCCCGGCTCGCCCAGGAGCACGAGATCACCCAGGTCGTCGACGTCCGCGTGGAGGCGTGCGACGACGAGGCGGTCCTCGCGCTCCACGGCATCCGGCTCCTGCACCTCCCGACCCAGGACACGCGCGCCATCTCGCAGCGCATGATCCGGGACGGCGTGGCCTTCGTGACGGGCGCGCTCGCGCGCGGCGAGCGCGTCCTCATACACTGTCAGTACGGCATCGGCCGGAGCGCGCTGCTCGCCCTGTGCGTGCTGGTGGCCCGCGGGCACCCGCCGCTCGAGGCGCTCTCGCGCGCCAAGGACGCCCGGCCGGTGATCTCGCCCAGCCCGGAGCAGCTCGAGGCGTTCCTGGCCTTCTGCGAGTGGCACCGCGCCGCGCACGACGCGGACTTTCCGGTACCCACCTTCGACGAGCTCGCGGCGATCGCCTACCGGCACCTCCGCGCCCATGCCTCGCGCGAGGAGGCGCGCGCCGCGTCCTCGCGCGCGGGGTAGCGGTGCTGTTCTTCGGGAACCGCTCGCGGACGGCGCACCCAGGCCGCCCGCGCCCGTGACGCGCTGCGCGGCGGACGGTTCCCGCCGTCCTGACGGGACGGTCGGAGCGGCGCCCACCCGCGGAACACGCCTGGACCGGGCGGTTTTCTTGCCGGCGCGCCCCGCCTGAGGTCTCGCCTCCACCAGCCCATTCGGAACACGCTCGGCCCGCTCATCCACAAGACGGCGGGACCGCCTCCTGGACGGCGGCCTGCACCACGGAGGGACGCATGGCCATCGAGCGAATCGCGGTCATCGGGGCAGGGCAGATGGGGTCGGGCATCGCGCAGGTGGCGGCGCAGGCGGGGCTCTCCGTCGTGCTCGGCGACGCCGCGCCGGAGCTGGCCCGCAAGGCGGTGGAGAAGCTCGGGGGGACGCTCGGCAAGCTCGTCGAGAAGGGGAAGATCGCGGTCGCCGACCGGGACGCGATCCTCGGCCGCATCAAGCCCGCCGCCAGCCTCGAGGACTGCGCCGGGGCGGATCTCGCCATCGAGGCGATCGTCGAGAACCAGGGCGTGAAGACGGAGCTCTTCCGCAAGCTCGACGCGCTCCTGCCGCCGCACGCGATCCTCGCCTCGAACACGAGCTCCATCTCGATCACCGCGCTCGCCGCGGCGACGAAGCGCCCCGGCCAGTTCATCGGCATGCACTTCATGAACCCGCCGCCGGTGATGCAGCTCATCGAGATCATCCGCGGGCTCCAGACCTCCGACGAGACCTACGCCACGGTCGTGGCGCTCGCGAAGAAGCTCGGCAAGACGACCGTCACGTCCAAGGACGCGCCCGGCTTCATCGTGAACCGGATCCTCATCCCGCTCCTCAACGAGGCGTGCTTCGCCCTGCAGGAGGGGCTCGCGTCGCCCGAGGACATCGACACCGGCGTGAAGCTGGGGCTCAACCACCCGATGGGCCCGCTCACGCTCGCCGACTTCATCGGCCTCGACACCTGCCTCTACATCGCCGAGGTGCTGCACCGGGAGCTCGGCGACGACAAGTACCGGCCCGCGCCGCTGCTCCGCCAGTACGTCGCGGCGGGGTGGTACGGCCGCAAGTCCGGTCGCGGCTTCTACCGGTACGACGCCTGACGCCCCGCCGCCCGCGGCCGCTGGAGACGACCATGACCTACGAGAACCTCCTGTGGGATGTGCAGGACGGCATCGGCACGCTGACGTTCAACCGTCCGAAGGTCCTGAACGCGATGAGCACCCGGACGATCGAGGAGCTCGCGGACGTCGTGCGCGCGGTCGAGGCGGACGCGGGGGTGCGGGCGATCGTGCTGACGGGGGCGGGCGACAAGGCGTTCATCGCCGGCGCCGACATCGCGGCCATGTCGACGATGGGGCCCATCGAGGCGCGGCGCTTCGCGGAGTCGGCGCACGACGTGCTCGAGCGGCTCGAGCGGCTGCCGATCCCGACCGTCGCCGCGGTGAACGGCTACGCGCTCGGCGGCGGCTGCGAGGTCACGCTCGCGTGCGACCTGGTCTACGCGAGCGACCGGGCGCGCTTCGGCCAGCCGGAGGTGAACCTCGGGCTCATCCCGGGCTTCGGCGGAACGCAGCGGCTCGCGCGGCGCGTGGGCGTGATGCGCGCCCTCGAGATCGTCCTCACCGGCGATCAGCTCGACGCCGCCCAGGCGAAGGCGATCGGCCTCGTCCTCGACGTCGTCCCGGCGGCGGACCTGCTCGCGCACGCCCGCGAGAAGGCGCGGAAGATCGCGGCGAAGGGGCCGGTGGCCGTCGGTCAGGCGAAGCGGGTGCTCCGGCGGGGCGCAGAGCCGGATCTCGGCACCGCGAACGAGCTCGAGCGGCAGGCCTTCGCGGCGCTCTTCGGGAGCGCGGACGCGAAGGAGGGCATGCGGGCCTTCCTGGAGAAGCGCCCCGCGCAGTGGACCGGCGCCTGAGACGCGCGCGCCCCGCCGTGAAGGAGCGCCGCGCGGGACCGGCTCAGCCCGCGCGGGCGGTGGGATCCTCGTCGAGCTCGATGAGGTGTCCGGTCCGCTCGCGCTTCACCCGCAGGTAACCGATGTTGTGCGGGTTCGCCGGCGAGGGCAGCTGGATGCGGCCGCGGACGGCGATGTTCGCCTCCTGCAGGCCCGCGACCTTGAGCGGGTTGTTCGTCACGAGCTCGACCGAGCGGACGCCCAGGAGCCGCAGCATCTCCGCGGCGACTCCGTAGGTCCGCAGGTCGTCCGGGAAGCCGAGGAGCCGGTTCGCCTCGTACGTGTCGTGGCCCTGCGCCTGGAGCGCGTAGGCGCGGATCTTGTTCCCGAGCCCGATGCCGCGGCCCTCCTGGCGGAGGTAGAGGAGCACGCCGCGGCCGCGCTCGGCGATGAGATCCAGCGCGCGATCGAGCTGGGCGCGGCAGTCGCACTTGAGCGACCCGAGCACCTCGCTCGTGAGGCACTCGGAGTGAATCCGCACCGGGACGTTCTCGCCGCCGACGTCGCCCATGACCATCGCGACGTGCTCGGCGCCGCTCTGCGGTTCCCGGAACACCACCGTGCGAAAGAGCCCGCGATGGGTGGGGAGGGGGGCTTCGGCGTAGATGAAGACGCTCTCGCTGCGCTGCGTGCGGCCCTTCACCGCCACCACGTTGCCCATGTCTTTCGGCACCTCCACGTGTCCCGAGGCGACGGGATCCCGCGTCGAATAATCCCGTACGGTGACGCCGGTCAAGACCAACTCCGGCCCGTCGTGGGGCCGTCACGAGAGACCGGGTGTGCGTTGACACGGCGCGCGCGCGCCGTTAGACGAGCCTCGAATGGGCGCAGACCTCTCATCCGGAGACCTCGCGCGCGCGACCGGCAACACGGTCCGCACGATCCGGTTCTACGAGGAGGAAGGTCTGCTCAAGCCGTCGGTGGTGAGCGACGGCGGCCACCGCCGCTACACCGAGGACGATCTCGAGCGGCTCCGGCTCATCACCGATCTGCGCGAGCTCGGGCTGTCGCTCTGCGAGATCCGCTCGATCCTCGAGCTGCGGACCGGCTGCCACAGCGCGGCCGAGTTCGCCATCCGGTTCCAGTCCGTCCTGGCCGGCCACCTCGAGCAGGCCCAGCGTCGCCTCGAGCGGCTCCGGCGCGTGAAGCGCGAGCTCCTCGACGCGCTCTCGACGATCCAGGAGCGGCTGTCGTCCGCGGGCGTCGAGCAGTGCCCGTGCGCGGTGGCCGAGGAGGCCGGGGCGCCGCGGATCGTGCGCGTGCTGGCGCGCCAGCAGGGCTGCTGCGGGCACCATCCGTACCCGCCGGTCGCCGCCGAGCAGGCGGAGCATGCCCGCGCGGCCGTTCCGCCGGCCGTTGTCCGCAAGACCTCGGGGACCTGAGGCGGAGACCCGCCGATCTGGCTCGCCACGGCGTGACGGGACCCGATCGGCCGGCTCGGTGCTAGCGCGGGGGCCCACGGCGGCGCGCTTCCGCTCGACCGCATCCGCGTCGGCGGCTTCGTCGAACCCGCTCGCGGCGAGGAGCGCGCGGTCTCGGGATCAGGCGCAACTGGAAGGCGGGGGAGAGACCGGAAAGGCGCGGGGCAGCGCGCCCAAGACCCGAACTGAGCCCAGGCTCGAGCGTGTCCGGGACCGTCCGGCCGGCCGCCCGGCTAGTTACCATAATCTACATTATCGGACTCAAGGTGGGCCCCTCGGACTCCTTGCCGCTGCCTGCTCTGCCGCTCACGAGCGCTCCAATCCGGTACGATCGGACCCCCTCGCTGGGCCTCGCCGGCACGGCTCTCCACCCCGGTTACCAGCGAGGCTATCGACCATGGCCGAACGGTTCCGAATCCCTGCTCCCCCTCGGCTGTCCGACGCGGCGGCGCTGAGCGTGGCGGCCGGACTCCCGCTCCTGGTCTTCTCCCTGGAGTGGTCGCTCCGCGAGCTGTTCATCGGTGTTCCGTACGTCCTCTTCACGCTCGCGGTGGTGCTCGCTGCATGGGCCGGCGGGCTCGTCGGCGGGCTCGTCGCCGTGGCGCTCTCGGCCGCGCTCGGGTACGCGTTCGTGTCCGGCGGCGCGCCCGCCGTGGCGCCCGCGAGCGCGCACCTGGGCGTCGCCTGGTTCGTCCCGACCGCCCTGGTGATCGCCGCCATCGGCTCGGCCGCGCGCGCCGGGTTCCGCGAGCGCGAGCGGGCCGCCGAGACGCTCCGGCAGAGCGAGGCGCGAGAGCGCGCGCGGGCGGCGGAGGTGCAGGCCATCATGGACGCGGTCCCGGCCGTCGTCCTCATCGCCCACGACCCCGAGGCGCGGCAGATGACCGGGAGCCGCGCCGCGTACGAGCTCCTCCGGATGGCGCCCGGCGGCAACGTGTCCAAGACCGGCGACCGGCCGCCGCCCCATTTCCGCGTGCTGAAGGACGGGCGCGAGGTCCCGCCCCAGGAGCTGCCCACGCAGGCGGCGGCCCGCACCGGAGCGAGGGCGCGGGACATCGAGCTCGAGATCGCGTTCGAGGACGGGACGCGTCGCACGATCCTGGGGAACGCGGAGCCGATCTTCGACGACCTGGGCCGGCTCCGCGGTTCCGTCTCGGCGTTCATCGACGTGACCAAGCTCTCCGAGGCGGTCCGCACACGAGATTCGTTCCTGGCGATGGCGTCGCACGAGCTGAAGACCCCGATCACCTCGCTCCAGCTCCAGGTCGAGTCGCTCCTGCGCGCCCGTGCGGGCGTCGCCGCGCCGCTCGCGAAGACGGCCGACTCCATCCGGCGGCAGGTCGTCCGGCTCACCGCGCTCGTGGACACGCTCCTCGACGTGTCGCGCCTGAACGAGGCGCGGCTCCAGCTGGAGCTCGAGCCGGTGGATCTCTCGGCGGTCGCGCGCGAGGTCGTCTCCCGGCTCGGCGGCGACGCGGAGCTGGCGCCCTCGCGCATCCACGTCGAGGCGGCCGGGGACGTCTCCGGGCGCTGGGACCGGCTGCGGCTCGAGCAGGTGGCGACGAACCTCGTCTCGAACGCGCTCAAGTACGGCGAAGGAAGGCCCGTGTCGGTCCGCGTCGAGTCCGACGGCCGCCTCGCCCGGCTCGTGGTGGCCGACCAGGGGATGGGGATCCCTCGCGGAGAGCAGCAGCGCATCTTCGAGCGGTTCGAGCGCGGGCGCGCCACCCGCGGGTACGGCGGCTTCGGCCTCGGGCTCTGGATCACGCGCGAGATCGTCGGCGCGCTCGGTGGACGCATCGAGGTGGAGAGCGTCCCGGGCGCGGGGGCGACGTTCCGCGTCGAGCTGCCCGTCGCGGGGCCGCCCGACGCCACGCCCCGCGAGCCTGCCGGGCCCGCCTAGTTCAAGCCCCCGGCTCCCGGAGGTTGTCGGCGATGGCCAGCTCCGGGCCCTCGTGCGCGAACTCGGAGCTCTCGTCGCTGAGCGTGCGGGAGGCGAACTTCCACCCCGCGCCGGCGCGGACCTCGTCGGCCGTGATCGACAGGTAGGCGTCTCCGTCGACGACCTCGGCCACGAGCTCGAGCGGCACGGAGTAGTCCTTCATCAAGGCGCCCTTCTCCACGAGGATGCTCCGGTCCTCGAGCCGGATGATCGTGCCGAGCACCTCGCCGCCGCGCGCGCGCACCTTCATGTTCTCGCTCAAGTCTCCCGTGTGGACCATGTCGCCCCTCCCGCGTCCGAGCACGTCCGACCCGACCACAGGATACCGCCGCGCACGATCGTGGGCGCTGCGCGCGGCCGCCCGCCCGGCCGGCGCTCCGTGCTGGCGCAAGGCAGCGGACCGGCCGCGCGATCGCTCACCCTGCGCGAACGACCGCGACCGAGCCTTCGGCCTTCCGCTGGATCTCGATGCGCGCCGGGATGCGCCGCCTGAGCTCCGGGACGTGCGAGATGACGCCGACCACCCGGCCGCTCTTGCGCAGGTCCTCGAGCGTCCGGACCGCGTCGTCGAGCGTGTCCTCGTCGAGCGCGCCGAAGCCCTCGTCCACGAAGAGCGCGTCGAGGCGCAGGCCGCCCGAGCGGCGGAGGACCACGTCGGAGAGCCCGAGCGCCAGCGCGAGGCTCGCGAGGAAGCTCTCGCCGCCCGAGAGCGCCCCCACCGGGCGATCGGTCACGCCCGTCCAGGCGTCCTCCACCACGAGCGCGAGCCCCGAGGCCTGGTTCTTGCGCGCGACGGCGGTGTCGTGGCGCAGCCGGAACCGCCCGCGCGACATCTGGAGCAGCCGCCGGCTGGCGGCCTCGGCGACCTCCTCGAGCCGCGCCGCGAGCACGAACCGCTGCAGGCTCATGTTGAGGGCATTGTGCCCGCGGGCGACCTCGGCGACCTTGCCCGCCACCGCGAGCTCGCGGGCGACCACCGCCGCCCGCGCGTCGAGCTCCCCCACGCGCGCCTCGAGCGCGCGCAGGCGCTCCAGGTCCTTCTCGAGCCGGACGCCCTCGTCGCGCGCGAGCCGCGCCGCGCCGGCGGCGGTCGAGCGCGCCGCCTCGAGCGCCGCGAGCTCGGGCGCCGCCGTCCCGGCGAGCTCGGCCGCGAGCCTCCGGACCCGCTCGTCCGCCGCCTTCGAGGCGACCACGCGCGCCTCGATCGAGGCCTCCAGCGCGGCGCGCTCCGCGCCGCCGAGGAGCGCCGCCTCGCACGCGGCGAGCCCGT
>NZ_JALCZB010000096.1:0-17362 GCF_022690745.1 Anaeromyxobacter sp. SG64
GAAGCGCGCCCGCAGCGTCCGCCGGAGCGCGGCCGCGCCCTGCCGCTCGGTCGCGCCGGTCACGTCCACCGCCGGCAGATCCCACAGCCCGCCGAGCAGCCCGCTCGGCGCGCGCCGGACCAGCACGAGCGCCCCGCCCACCTCGGCGACGGCGCACGCGACCGCTGCCGCTCGCCGCGCACCCCGCCGCCGGGCCGGCGGGATCTCCGCTGCGCGGCCGGCACCGTGAGCGGCGCAGGCACTCCGCACGGGGCACCGCGCGCAGGCCGGCGCGGGCTTGCGGCACAGCGTCGCCCCGAGCTCCATCAGCGCCTGGTTGAAGTCGCCGGGCCGCTCCTCGGGGACGAGCTCGCCCGCGAGCGCCCACAGGGCGCGCTGCACCGCCGGCGCGCCCGGCTCGCCGTCGACGCAGAAGAGCCGCGCGACGACTCGCGCCACGTTCCCGTCCACCGCCGCGGCGGGCAGCGCGAACGCGATGCTCGCGACCGCGCCCGCGGTGTAGGGGCCGAACCCGGGGAGCGCCCGCAGGGCCTCGACCGAGCCCGGCAGGCCACCGTGGCGCGCCAGCGCGGTGCGCGCGGCGGCGAGGAGGTTCCGGCAGCGCGCGTAGTAGCCGAGCCCGCTCCAGAGCGCGAGCACCTCGTCCTCGTCCGCCGCGGCGAGCGCGGCGAGCGTCGGGAAGCGCGCCACGAAGCGCTCGAAGTAGGGCACCACGGTGGCCACCTGCGTCTGCTGGAGCATGACCTCCGCGAGCCAGACGCGGTACGGATCCGCGCCGTGCTGCGCGGCGCGCCACGGCAGGGCGCGGTGGCCGGCGTCGTACCAGGCGAGGAGGCGGCGGCGGAGCGCGGCGCGGCGGCCCGGCGGGACGATCACGCGGCCGAGGGTACGGCCGCCCTGCGGAGCGGGTCAAACGCGGACGCCGGCGGGCGGGCGGGCGGCGGAGTGGCCAGCTTGAACGCCGGATGCGCGGCGCGGGCGAGGTCTGGTCGGAGGTGGAGCGGGCGGGCGGTCGCTCGGCGAGGCGCCCGTGGGTTCGGGCGCTCGCGCGAGCGGGGTTCGCCGCGAAGGGCGCCGTGTACGCCGTCATCGGCGCGCTCGCCCTCCGGCTCGCGCTCGGCGAGGGCGGGCGGGCCACCGACTCGAAGGGCGCGCTCGCCACGCTCGCGCAGGCGCCGCTCGGCGGCGCGCTCGTCGCGGCGCTCGCGATCGGGCTCGTCGGCATGGCCCTCTGGTTCGAGGTCCAGGCGATCGCCGATCCGGACGGCGAGCGCCGGCGCGGCGCCTGGGCGGTCCTGTCGCGCGTGGGGCAGGCGATCGGCGGCCTCGGCTACGTCTCGCTCGCCCTGGCGGCGGTGCGCCTCGCCTCCGGCGGCCGGGCCGGTCCGAGCGGTAACGCGGCGGCGCGCAGCTGGACCGCCCGCGCGCTCGAGCTCCCCGCCGGCCGCGTCCTCGTCCTCGCGGGCGCCGCGATCGTGGTGTTCGTGGGGGCGCGACAGATCTGGACCGGCGTGCGGCGGAAGTTCCTGAAGCACCTCGACCTCGCGCGCGCCGGATCCTGGGTGCGGCGCTGGGCGGCGCCCCTCGGCACGCTCGGCTTCACGGCGCAGGGCGTGGTCTTCGTGCTCGTGGGCCTCTTCTTCGCGCAGGCGGCGCTCGAGGGGGATCCGCACGAGGCGACCGGGTTCGACGGCGCGCTCGCGACGCTCGCGCGCCAGCCGTACGGGGCCGTGCTCCTCGGGGCGGCGGCGCTCGGCCTCCTCGCCTACGCGGCGTTCGCGCTCGTCGAAGGCCGCTACCGGCGCCTCGGCGCGCGCTGACGGGTCGAGGCCCGGACGACGAGGCCCGGACCGCTGGTGCGATCCGGGCCTGGCGGCGCGGCGGGGGCGCAGCTCCCGTTCAAACTATCCGCTTCTCGATCGTCTCCCAGCTCAGGTTCTTGAAGAACGCGTCGACGTACTTCGCGCGCTCGGTCGCGAGGTAGTCGCGCATGAACGCGTGCTCCCACCCGTCCATGACGAGGACGGGCTTGAAGCCGACCGGCACGTTGTCCTGGTGCAGGTTGATCCAGTGGTTCGAGAGCCAGCCGGTGGACGGATCCTGGAAGGTCATCGCCCAGCCGACGCCGGGCATCGTCGCGATCGCGCGGAAGTCGGCGAGCCAGGTCTCGTACTTCCCGAACGAGGCCTCGAGCGCCTTGCGCAGCTTCCCGCCGGTGGGCGGCTCGGCCTGGGCGCCCGGCGCCAGGTTCTCGAAGTAGTACTCGTGGTTCACCATTCCGCTGTACTCGAACCCGAGGCGCCGGGTGAGCTCGGCGAACACCGGGTCGGCGCCGGAGGCCTTGCCGTCGTTGCAGATGCCCTGGAGCTTCTCCGTGAGCGCGTTCGTGCGCTTGACGTAGCCCTCGTAGAGCTTCAGGTGCTCCTCGATCTGCTTGTCCGAGATGCCGGTGAGCCCCCGGACCTTGGAGTAGTCGCGCGGGGTGTAACGCTTCACGTCAGCCATGTTCCCTCCGTGGGCCTGCGGGCCGTGAGCGGCCGTACGGTGCCGTTTTCGGTGAGCGGGAGGTAGCGGTGGGTTCCGGATGCGTCAAGGCGCCGAACGGGGGCCCGAACGGGATCACCATTCACGGTGAGGCAACGTCGTCACCGTGACGCCGGCCGAAGGCCCGCCCGCGAGGTCCCTCGCCTCGCGCTCCGCGACGGCGTCTCTGCGCCGCGCGGCGGCGCCTCCGTATGGAGGGACGCGTCCGGCCGGCGCGCGCTCGCGGCGCGCCGTCGCCGCCGTCCCGCGCGGCGCGCCTGGCCCCCGCGTCCCTGCGGGTGCTATAGCTCCGCCGCATGCCATCCCGGGCTCACGCCCCCGGGCGCCGCGTCCGCCGCCTCGCCCTCGCCCTCCTCGCCGTCGTCCTCGCCGCAGCCGCCGCGCTCGGTGGCCTCTGGCTCGCCACGCCCGACCCGCGCCCGCTCGCCCGCGAGAACCCGCGGACGACGGCGCTCATCGCGCAGCGGCAGGCTGAGGCGAAGGCGCGCAGACACTCGTTCCGGCCCCGGCAGGTGTGGGTCGGCCTCGATCGCGTGTCCCCGCGGCTCGTCGAGGCGGTGCTGGCCTCCGAGGACGCGAACTTCTTCGGGCACGAGGGGCTCGACTGGGAGGCGATCCGGCTCGCCGCCGAGCACGACCTCAAGGAGCGCCGGTTCGCGCGCGGAGCCTCCACCCTCACGCAGCAGCTCGCCAAGAACCTCTGGCTCGGCACCGAGAAGAGTCTCCTGCGCAAGGCGAAGGAGGCGGTGCTCGCGGCGAAGCTCGAGCACGCCCTCTCGAAGCGGCGCATCCTCGCGCTCTACCTGAACGTGGTGGAGTGGGACGACGGCGTCTTCGGCGCCGAGGCGGGGGCGCGCGCACGGTTCGGCGTCTCCGCGACGTCGCTCTCCACGGCGCAGGCCGTCGTGATGGCGTCCATCCTGCCTGCGCCGCGGCGGGTGGACCTCGCGAACCCGTCCTCCTGGCTCAAGCACCGCTCGCGGCGCCTCCTCGACCGCCTGCGCGCGGCCGGCCGCGTGACCGCCGAGGAGCACCTCCGCGCGAGCAGCGAGCTCGAGCGGATCCTCGCCGGTCCCACGCCGGCCGACGACCTCGAGGAGCCGCCGGAGGACGACGCGCCGCTCGCGCCCGCCCCGGTCGCGACGAGCGCCGAGCCGGGCGAAGGTTAAGGCGGCCTGTCGCGCCTACGGGAGCGTCAGGTCGGCGAAGAGCGCCGGGACGAACGCGCAGGCGCCCTCGTACCCGGCGAGCGGGTCGTCGTCGTAGAGGAGCGAGAAGCCCAGCGCGGCGCCGCTCCAGCACTCGCTCGCGCGGTACTGCAGCCCGGCGGACACCCACGCGGCGTCACCGCGGCCCGCCCCGGCCGCGTCCCAGCGCGAGCGGAGCGACAGGTTCCGCGGCGTGACCTCGAGCGTCTGGAGCGCGACCTGCAGGTCGCCGCCCGCCGCAGTCGCGCGGAAGGCGTACACGGCGTCGAGGCGGACCGGGTCGTCCGGATCGCGGCTGCGCGCGCCGAGCGCGGTCGCGTCCACCCGGACGGCCTCGCGCGCGTCGTACGCGACCTCGAGGCGGCCGAAGTCCTCCTGCTGCCATCCCGCGGCGTGGTCCAGCGCGGCCGCCGCGTCGAAGTCCACGGCGAACGAGCCGCTGCCGCGAGACGGGAGCGCGCCCGGGTGCGCGACGCCCGCCACGATCGGCGCGAACGCCGCGCGCGCGTCCGAGCCCCGGCGCGCGTCGAGCAGGTACGACCAGCCCGTGCCGTCCCGGCGCGCCACGAGGCGCCACACGTTCAGCCCCTCGCGATCCGTCCAGGGCCCCCAGGTGCACGAGGCGACGTCGCAGGTCGTCGGCGGCAGCGAGGCGACGGCGCGAAGCCGTCCGAGGGTCCAGGCGACGCCGGCGTTCACGGTCGTCGCCGCCCAGAAGGTCGTCCGGGCGTAGCCCGACCCGAACGTCGGAGCGGCGGCGACCACCTCAGCGGTGGTGGCCGTCGGCGAGGGGGGCGGCGCCGGGGAGGCCATCCGGATCGCCGCCTCCTCGGGGAGCGCGGTGCGGAGGCCGTCGGCGTCGGTCTGCACCGCCGCCTCGCACGCGGCGAGGAGCACTGCGGCGAGCGCGAGCGTCGTCCTCATCGTCTCCTCCTGCCGGATCCGCGGGCGCGCGGCCCCTGGCGTGGCCGAGCATGCCAGCGCGCGGAGGTGGCAGGGAAGGCGACGATGTGGGAGGGCGGCGCGAGCCCCGCCGCCCGGGTCACCAGGTCACGCGGCCTTGCGACGCGCCGCGAACCACTCGAAGGTGCGCGCGAGCCCGTCCGCGAGCTTCACCTCCGGCCGCCAGCCGATGGCCGCGGCGGCGCGCGCCGGGTCGATGCACGAGCGCTTCTGCTCCCCGAGGCGCGCCGCGGCGTGCTCGGCGGGCCGCTCGGAGCGGGCCGCCCGCGCGATGTGCGCGTAGAGCTCGTTCACGTCGGTCTCCACCCCGGTGCCGACGTTGAGCGGCCCGTCGTACCGCTTCTCCGCGGCGAGCAGGTTCGCGCGCGCGACGTCGCCGGCGAAGACGTAGTCGCGCGTCTGCCCGCCGTCCCCGAAGATCGTGCAGGGGCGGCCCTCGAGCAGGCGCCCGCAGAAGATCGCGACCACGCCCGCCTCGCCGTGGGGATCCTGGCGCGGGCCGTAGACGTTCGAGTAGCGCAGCGCGGTGAAGGGGATCCCGTAGTTCGCCCGGTAGACGCCCAGGTACAGCTCGCTCGCGGCCTTCGCCGCGCCGTAGTGGGAGACGGGCAGCTGCGGGTGGTCCTCGGGCGTGGGCACGCGCTCGGTGTCGCCGTAGGTGGCGCCGCCGGAGGAGGCGAAGAGGACGTGCTCGACGCTCTTCGCCTCGACCGCGCCCTGCATGAGGTTGAGGAGGCCGCCGATGTTGACGTCCGCGTCGAAGCGCGGGTCCGCCATCGACCGGCGGACGTCGATCTGGGCGGCGTGGTGGCAGACGACCTGCGGTCGCTCCTGCTTCAGGACCTCGAGCGCGGCCGCGCTGCGCACGTCCACCGGGTAGAAGCGCGCCGCGGCGGGCACGTGCTCGCGCTTGCCCGACGAGAGGTCGTCGAGGACCGCCACGTCCCAGCCCGACTGAAGGAACAGATCGGCGATGGTCGAACCGATGAACCCCGCCCCGCCCGTGATGAGAATCCGCTTCGCCACCTCGCCCCCCTCCCGTTCACCCGACGTTCAAACCCGCTCGCGGAACCAGGCGATCGTCCGCCGCATTCCGTCCTCGAACCCCACCCTCGGCTCCCAGCCCAGGACTTCCTTCGCGCGCGTGATGTCCGGCCGCCGCACGCGCGGGTCGTCCTCCGGGAGCGGCTCGTGCACGATGGGACAGTGGCTCCCGACGAACCGCTGCACCGCCTCGGCGAACTGCAGGACGGTCATCTCGTGCGGGTTCCCGATGTTCACGGGATCCTGGAAGCGCGCGTGCAGGAGCCGCCAGATCCCTTCCACGTTGTCGTCCACGTAGCAGAAGCTCCGGGTCTGGGTGCCCTCGCCGAACACGGTGATGGGCTGCCCGCGGAGCGCCTGCGCCACGAAGGTGGGCACGATCCGCCCGTCGTCCAACCGCATGCGAGGGCCGTAGGTGTTGAAGATGCGGGCGATGCGGACGTCCACCTTCTCGTAGCGACGGTAGGCGACGGTGATCGCCTCGGCGAAGCGCTTGGCCTCGTCGTAGACCGCGCGCGGGCCGATGGGGTTCACGTTTCCCCAGTACGACTCGCGCTGCGGGTGCTCGAGGGGATCGCCGTACACCTCGGACGTCGAGGAGAGCACGAAGACGGCGCCCGCCCGCTTCGCGAGCCGCAGCGCGTTCTCGACGCCGTGCGAGCCGACGTGCAGCGTCTCGAAGGGGTGCTTCAGGTAGTCGATCGGGGAGGCGGGAGAGGCGAAGTCCAGGACGGCGTCGACGCGCCCGGTGATCGCGTCGAGGGGCTGACAGATGTCGCCCTCGACGAAGTCGAAGCGAGGCTCGCGGGAGAGGTGCTCGAGGTTGCGCCGCGTGCCGGTGATGAAGTTGTCCATCCCGGTGACGCGCCAGCCCTCCGCGAGGAGGCGGTCGGTGAGATGGCTGCCGATGAACCCTGCCGCCCCGAGGACGACTGCGCGCTTTTCGCTCATTCGTGGGGCAATCTACTTCTTGGCGCCGAGGTCATCGAGCGTCAGCTGGCCGGGGAGCGCCTGGCGGTACTTCTCGAGCACCAGATCGATGCCCTGCCGGATGTACTCGGCGACGGGCACGCGCGTGCGCTCGTGCAGGAGCTTGAGGCGCTCGTTCTGCTCGGGCGTGATGTAGACGGTCGTCGAGATCTTTTTCCGGGCCATGGCGGCTCCGGCGAACCTATGTGACCATCGGTATAGTGTCAAATAACGCCATGCGTGAGCTCCCTCCCCTCCTCGCCGCCCTGGCGGGGCTCGCCTGCAGCGCTGCTCACCCGCCGGCGACCTCCGCCGCCCCGCCTGCTGCGGCGAGCCGCCGCCCCTTCACCTCCGAGCCCGCGGGATCTCCGTCGGGGACGCCGGAGGACCAGGACGGCGATGGCCGCCCCGACACCTGGGTGACGCGCGGCCCGGACGGCGCCCCCTCGCGGCTCGCCTACGACCTCGACCGCGACGGGACGCCCGACGTGGTGCTCGTGCTCGAGGGCGGCGCGCTCGTGCGGGAGGAGCTCGCGTATCCCGTCGGCGGCGTCCCCGCGACCTGGAGCGTGTTCGAGCAGGGCGAGCTCGTCCGCAAGGAGCGGGACACCGACGGCGACGGACGGCCCGACCTCTGGGAGCGCCATGCGCACGGCGTGCTCGAGCGCGTGGAGGTCGACACGGACCGCGACGGGACGCCGGAGCGGACGGAGCGCGCCGGCGCGGCGCAGGCGGATCAGAAGTAGAAGCTCGCGCAGAGCGCCAGCTCGGGACGCCAGCCCTCCCCGGGGACGCGCCGGAGACCCGCCCTCGCCCCGAGTGCGAGGTCCCGGTGCGCGAACCACTCGAGCCCGGCCCCTGCCGCGGCGGAGAGCCCGCTCGCTCCCGCCGGGTCCCATCCGGCGTGGCTCCACCCCAGCTCGAGCTGGAGCAGCGGCCGGAGCGCGTCGGCGCCCGGCGACCAGCGCAGCCCGGCGGTGCCCTCGACGCGGCGGACCGTCCCGCGGCCGGAGGGCTCCGGGGCGGACCCGAAGCCGAGGCGCGCGACGGCCTCGAACGGCCCGTCGAGCCACGCGGTCGCCGCGATCGCGACGGGGAGCGAGACGCGAGCTGCGCCGCCGGCCGGCCACGAAAGCCCGGATTCCACGGAGATGGAGCGGTTCGAGAGCTGGGCGGCCGCGGGGGACGCCGCGGCGAGGGCCGCGAGGACGGTGAGTCGCAGGAAGGGGCGCATGCGGCACGCGCGCAGCAAGAAGCGGGCGCATGCCCGCTCTCCACGTCCCCCTCGCCTTCCGTTCGATGCTCGCGGCCCTCCCGCTCGTCGCCTGCGCCGGCCGCGCGACCGTGCACCCCCGCGCCGCCGAGGAGGTCCGCCGCGGCTACGCCTACCTGGAGGCGGCGGACCCCGAGCGCGCCGGCGTCGCCTTCGCGCACGCCCTCGAGTTCGATCCGCAGTTCCCGGAGGCGCTGAACGGGCTCGGCATCGTCGCCCGGCGCGAGGGCGATCTCGACGCGGCGAGGCGCCGGTTCGAGCGGGCGGTGCGCCTCGCGCCGGACTTCGCCGAAGGCCACGCGAACCTCGGGGAGACGCTGCTCGCCGCCTCGCGCGCAGAGCCCGCGCTGGCGGAGCTGCGCGCCGCGCTCCGCATCGACCCCGACCTCGCCGACGCGCGGCAGAACCTCGCCCGGGCGCTGCTCCGCCGCGGGCTGGACGCGCCGGATCGCCCGGCACGCTGGGCGGAGGCGCGGCGCGAGTACCTGCACCTCCTCGAGGCGGACCCCGCCCGCGCCGCCGCGCACCACGACCTCGCGTTCATGGACTACTCGGACGGGCGCTACGCGCGCGCGGAGGCGGGATACCGGCGCGCCGCGGAGCTCGAGCCCCGCTCGCGCGAGGCGCTCCACGGCCTCTGCATCTCGCTCGTGAGGCTCGGCCGCTGCGCCGAGGCGGCGCGCGCCTGCGAGCGCTGCCTCGAGGTCGCGCCGGGCGCCGACGCCTGCCGCACCAGCCTGCGCGGCGCGCACGCGTGCGAGTAGGCGGCGCCCTCGCCCGGGTCGCGCGCCTCGACGAGTGCTTCGCCGCGAGGACGAGACGACGCGCCGCGGGGAAGCCCCGCGGCGCGCCGGATGCCGAACCGCGTCGTCGCTACGCCTTCGCGACGAGCTTCTTGCCGTGATCGAAGCCGCGCTGGAACGCCTTCATGTTCAGCTCGACGGTGGCGGGGGGGACGGAGTCCTTCACCGCCTCCCGGGCCGCCTCCTCGCTCACGATGCCCGTCACGGCGGTGAAGAACCCCACCATGACGATGTTCATCACCATCTTCCGGCCGAGCTCCTCGGCGATGCGCGTCGCCGGGACGGCGAACACCTTCACCGTGCTCGGCAGCCCGGTGGGCTTCACGAGCTCCTCCTCGATGAGGAGCGTCCCGTCCGGCCGGAGCTCGGGCGAGAACTTCGCGAACGCGTCCTGCGACATCGCCACCATGAGGTGCGGCTTCTGCACGTACGGGTAGAGGATCGGCTCGCTGTCGACGACCACCTGCGCGCTGCAGGCAGAGCCGCGCGCCTCGGGGCCGAAGGCCTGCGTGAGGCACGAGTGCTTGCTGTCGAACAGCGCCGCCGCCTTGCCGATGATGATGCCACCCAGGATGACGCCCTGGCCGCCCAGCCCGCCGATCTTGATCTCCGTGGGACCCATTTTCAGTGTTCTCCTCTGGGCGTTTACGCCTGCGACTTCGCGGCGCCGGGCGAGACGTACGGCACGTACTTCGCGCCGAGCGCCTCCTTGTACCGCTGATCCATCGCGTCCTCGAGCGTCGCCCGCTCGCGGTCGACGAACTTGCCGACCGTGATCTCCTTGCGGTAGTCGAGCGCGACCTCGCGCGTGTCGACGCCGTTACGGATGACGCTCTTCTCCTTGTAGAACTTCATCTCGTCGAGCCCCTCGCCGAGCTTGTTGCGGCGGAGGTACAGCGTGGGGCACGGCGCGGCGATCTCGATGAAGCGGAAGCCGCGCTTGTTGATGGCCTCGGCCATCGACTTCGCGAGCTGCTTCACGTGGTAGGCCGTCCAGCGGGCGACGTAGACCGCGCCGCAGGAGTCGGCGAGCATCGGCATGTTGAACGTCTGCTCGAACGCGCCGTACGGCGTGGTCGAGGCGATGGCCGGGCGGAACGTGGTCGGCGTCACCTGGCCGCCCGTCATGCCGTACGTGAAGTTGTTCACCATCACGACGAGCAGGTCGGCGTTGCGGCGCGCCGCGTGGATGAAGTGGTTGCCGCCGATGGCGGACAGGTCGCCGTCACCGGAGTAGACGACCACCTTCAGGTCCGGGCGGGCGAGCTGAAGGCCCGTCGCGAACGGGATGGCGCGGCCGTGCGTCGTGTGGAACGAGTCGACGTTCAGGTAGCCGGCCACGCGGCCGGTGCAGCCGATGCCCGAGACCACCGCCAGGTTGTCGAGCGGGATCTTGGACTCGTCGAGCGCGCGCGCGAAGCAGTTCACCGTCGTGCCGATGCCGCAGCCCGGGCACCAGATCGACGGCATGCGCTCCATGCGCAGGTACTTGTTGACGGGGTTCTCCTTGACCGGCGCGCTCATCGAACGGCTCCCACAATGGCGTTGGTGATGACCTGCGGATCGTGAACGGTGCCGCCGACGTGCGGGACCGGGACGACCTTGGTCCGGCCCTCGACGATGCGCTGCACCTCGAGCACCATCTGGCCCAGGTTCAGCTCGGGGACGACGAACGCCTTCACCTTCTTCGAGAGCTGGAGGATCTCCTTCTCGGGGAAGGGCCAGGCGGTGATGAGCCGGAAGGAGCCGACCTTCACGCCCTGGGCGCGCGCCTGCTGGATCGCGCGCTCGGCGATGCGCGAGGTGATGCCGTAGGAGACGACCACCACCTCGGCGTCGTCGAGGTCCTTCGCCTCGTACTTCACGATCTTGTCGGCGTTGAGGACGATCTTGTTCCAGAGCCGCATCTGCATCTTCTCGTGCTCGGGGACCGTCATCTTCGGGTAGCCGCGCTCGTCGTGCGTGAGGCCCGTGACGTGGATGCGGTAGCCGTCGCCCGGCTTCACCATCTCGGGGACGAGGCTGCCCTCGGCAGGCGCGAAGAGCTTGAACTCGCCGGGCGGCTTCTTCGTCCAGCGGCGCTCGGTGACCTTGATCTCCGCGTCCTCGGGGATGACCACCTTCTCGGTCATGTGCCCCACCACCTCGTCGAGCATCACGAGGACCGGGACGCGGAACTCCTCGGCCATGTTGAACGCGTCCACGGTGAGGTCGAAACACTCCTGCGGCGAGTTCGGGCAGAGCGCGATGAGGCGGTAGTCGCCGTGCGAGCCGAACCGCGCCTGCATCATGTCGCCCTGCGCGGGCTGCGTCGGGAGGCCCGTCGACGGGCCGGCGCGCTGCACGTTGAAGAACACGCACGGCGTCTCGGTGATCGCGGCGAGGCCGATGTGCTCCATCATGAGCGAGAAGCCGGGGCCCGAGGTGACGGTGCAGGCCTTCGCGCCGCCCCAGGCGCCGCCGAGCAGCGCGATCGACGCGGCGAGCTCGTCCTCGAACTGGAGGAAGCGGCCGCCGACGAACGGGAAGCGCTGCGCGAGCCGCTCGACCACCTCGGTCGAGGGCGTGATGGGGTAGCCGGCGGCGAAGCGGCAGCCGGCGGCGATGGCGCCCTCGCTGCAGGCGTGGTCGCCGTCCAGGTAGTGGCTGCCGGTGAGGGTTCCGGAAGAGTTCGCGTTTGACATTCGTGGCTCCTAGGCGGCGGCCGAGTCGAGCTTCTCGCGGTAGCCGTAGATCGAGAAGTCGGGGCAGAAGAGGCCGCACATGTCGCAGCCGTTGCAGAGCTCCGGCTTCGCGAGGAAGGGCGGGTGGTAGCCCTTCGCGTTGTAGCCCTTCTCCAGGTCGAGGGCGTGCAGCGGACAGAACTCGACGCAGAACCCGCAGCCCTTGCAGTTCTCGCGGTTCACGACCACCACGCCTTTGAACTTCTTGTCCTTCTTCGCCGCCGGTGACGCTGCTGTCGTCATATCGCTCCTCTGGAGCGTCCGGGCCGGCATGGTCCGGTCACGCTGGGAGAGTGCCGGGCTCAGTACTACGTCGCCCCACGCGGGCGCCTGGACGCAGGTCAATCGAGAAGAGATTTCCCCGCGAATCGATTGCGCATTTCATCGACCCATTTGCTCGACGTTTGATCGACCGCGCGCCTCCACGATTCGACGCGGGCCGGCCCGGGGTCGCGCGAATCCGCGCAGAGGCGCGAAAAGACGAAGGCCCTCCCCCGGATGAGGGGAAGGGCCTTCGAGGTCGCGACGCGGCGGTCGGGCTACCCGATGGTCCAGGTGTCGCTGCCGGCGAGCAGCTTCTCGAGCGACGCGTCGGGCTTCTTCGCCTTGGCGCCGTCGATGATCTGCCAGGTCAGCTCCTCGCAGGTCGGCATGCGCACGTTGCGGAACACGCCGATCGGCGTGGGGAACCCGGGCTTCATCGAGAGGTTCGCGAGCATGAACGCGATGGTCGGATCCTCCCGCGTCGCGTCATGCACGAGGATGTCCTTCTCGGTCACGCCGCCCTCGCCGATCGTCACCACCTCGAGCTCGGCGCTCTGCGGGTTGAAGCGAATGCCCTTCTTGTTGTCCTTGCCGAACACGAGCGGCTTGCCCTGCTCCATCCGCAGGAGCGCGTCCGCCTTCACCGCCTTGTCGGTGAGGAACTCGTAGGCGCCGTCGTTGAACACCGGGCAGTTCTGGAAGACCTCCACGAGCGTGCTGCCCTTGTGCTCTGCCGCCGCCTTGAGGACGCCGCCCATGTGCGCGCCCTCGACGTCGATGGTGCGCGCGACGAACGTGGCGCCGGCGCCGAGCGCGAGCGCCGGCGGGTTGAACGGGTAGTCGGGCGAGCCGTGCGGCGTCGTCTTGGTCTTCTTGCCGAGCTCGGAGGTCGGCGAGACCTGGCCCTTCGTGAGCCCGTAGATGCGGTTGTTGAACAGCAGCATCTTGAGGTCGAGGTTCCGCCGCATCGCGTGGATGAAGTGGTTGCCGCCGATGGCGAGCGCGTCGCCGTCGCCGGTCACGATCCACACCTGCAGCTCGGGCCGGGAGACCTTGAGGCCCGAGGCGAAGGACGGCGCGCGGCCGTGCAGCGTGTGCATCCCGTAGTTGTTCATGTAGTACGGGAAGCGGGACGAGCAGCCGATGCCGGAGATGAAGACGATGTTCTCGCGCTTCACCCCGACGGCCGGCAGCGCGCGCTGCACCTGGTTGATGATCGAGTAGTCGCCGCAGCCGGGGCACCAGCGCGGATCGACGCCGGACTCGAAGTCCTTCTTCGTGTAGGTCGGGAGGGCGGTATTCACGTTCTGTCCATTCGTGCTCATGGTGATAGTCCTTTCCGGCTCTCTCAGAGGACCTCGAGGACCTTGCCCACGAGCTCGCCGATCTTGATGGGCTTGCCGTTGATGCGGTTGAACTGCAGCGGATCGACCCCCGGGAACTTGCCGCGCAGGTAGAAGGCGAGCTGCCCGTCGTTCACCTCGGGCACGAACACCTTCTTGAAGCGCCTCAGCACCTCGCCGAGGTTCTTCGGGAGCGGGTTCAGCCAGCGCAGGTGCACGTGGCTCACGGCCTTGCCGCGCGCCTGCAGCTCCTCGGCGGCGCCGCGGACCGCGCCGAACGTGCCGCCCCAGGAGACGAGCAGGAGGTCCCCGCTCGCCGCGCCGAACGTCTCGACGTCAGGGACGTCCTCCACCACGTTGCGGATCTTCTGCGCGCGCGTCTTCACCATGCGCTCGTGGTTCATGCCGTCGTACGACACCATGCCCGAGAGCGAGTCCTTCTCGAGGCCGCCGACGCGGTGCTCGAGGCCCGGCGTGCCCGGGACCGCCCAGGGCCGCACGAGCTTGTCGTCGCGCAGGTACGGCATGTACTGCGCGCCGTCCGCGTAGTTCGGGACGGTCTGGTACTTCACCTGCAGCTTGGGCAGCTCGTCGAGGCTCGGGACCTTGAACGGCTCCGAGCCGTTGCCGAGGTAGCCGTCGGTGAGGAGGAGCACCGGCGTCATCCACTTCGTGGCGATCTTCATCGCCTCGATCGCCGACCAGAAGCAGTCCGCCGGGCTCTGCGCCGCGAGGACCGGCATGGGCGCCTCGCCGTGGCGGCCGAAGAGCGCCATGAGCAGGTCCGCCTGCTCGGTCTTCGTCGGCATGCCCGTCGACGGACCGCCGCGCTGCACGTTCACGATGACGAGCGGCAGCTCGGTGATGACCGCGAGGCCCATCATCTCGGTCTTGAGCGCGAGGCCCGGGCCGGAGGTGGAGGTGCAGGCGAGCGCGCCGCCGAAGGCGGCGCCGATGGCGGAGCCGATGCCCGCGATCTCGTCCTCGGCCTGGTACGTCACCACCCCGTGCTCCTTGAAGTATGACATCTCCTGGAGGATCTCGGTGGCGGGCGTGATGGGGTAGCTGCCGAGGAACACCTGCCGGCCGGTGAGCCGCGCGACCGTGGCGAAGCCGAGCGCCGTGGCGAAGTTGCCGGTCACGTTGCGGTACGTGCCCGCGGCGAGCTTCGAGGCCGGCACCTGATACCGCTGGTAGAACACCTCGGACGTCTCGCCGTAGGCGTGGCCCGCCTTGAAGACGGCGGCGTTCGCCGAGGCGAACTCCGGCTTCTTCGCGAACTTCCGCTGGATCGCCTCGAGCTGCGGCTCGATCGGCCGGCTGTAGAGCCAGTACATGAGGCCGAGCGCGAAGTAGTTCTTGCAGCGCGCGACCTCCTTCGACGACAGCCCCGAGCCCGCGAGCGCGGTCTCGGTGAGCTTGTTCATGTCGACGGGGACGAGCTTGTACGTCTGCGTGAGCGCGGCGTCCTCGAGCGGGTTCGTCTTGTAGCCGGCTTTCTCGAGGTTGCCCGCCGTGAACGCGCCGGCGTTCACGAGCAGCATGCCGCCCGGCTTCAGATCGGCGAGGTTCGTCTTGAGCGCCGCCGGGTTCATCGCGACCAGCACGTCGGGCGCGTCGCCGGGGGTGTGGATCTCCCGGGCGCCGAAGTTCACCTGGTAGCCCGACACGCCGTAGAGCGAGCCGGCGGGCGCGCGGATCTCCGCGGGGTAGTCCGGGAACGTCGCGAGGTCGTTGCCGGCCAGCGCGCTCGCCCGCGTGAACTCAGTGCCGGTGAGCTGCATGCCGTCGCCGGAGTCGCCGACGAAGCGGATGGTGACGGCCTCGACCTGCTCGACCGTGTGCTTTCCCGCGGAAACTTGCGTGGACATGTGTCCTTTCGTCCTTTCAGAGAGTGCGCGCGAAGCGAAGGCCCGGCGGTAGGCGCCGGGCCGGCCTTGACTTCATGCCGGATTGGGCCGGGGAAGTCAAACCTAACCCCCTGAAATGACGCGAGGATTGTGGACCGTCCTTGTCCCCAATCAATCTGATCAGAAGATCGGATCCGCGCGTCCGAGGGCCCCTCAGCCCGGGAACATCTTCCCCGGGTTGAGGATTCCGAGCGGATCGAAGACCGCCTTGAGGCGGCGCTGGAGGGCGACGAGCTCCCTGCCCTGCTCGTACTCGAGGAAGTCGCGCTTCGCGAGGCCGACGCCGTGCTCGCCGGTGATGGTGCCGCCGAGATCCACCGCCGCGCGGAGGATCTCCCCGACCGCGAGATCGACCCGCGGGCGCTCCTCCGCCCGATCGAAGAGCACGTTGCAGTGGAGGTTGCCGTCGCCGGCGTGCCCGTACGTCGCGACGACGAGGCCGTGCCGGGCCCCGATCGCCTTGGCGCGCTCCACCATCGCCGGGATCTTGGAGCGCGGGACGGCGACGTCCTCCGAGAGCTTCATCGGGTGGAGCGTCTTGAGGTTGACCGACAGGTAGCGGCGCGTCTCCCACACCTCGCGGCGCTGCGCCTCGTTCTGCGCGACGATCACCTCGCCCGCCGCGTCCCCCTGCACGATCTCGGCGACCCGGACGATCTCCGCGAACACGCTCTCCTCGTCGTTGCCGTCGGTCTCGACGAGGAGCGCCGCCCCCGCCCCCGCGGGGAACCGGAACGGCGAGGTCTTGCCCGCGGCGGCGAGCGAGACGTCGTCGAGGAGCTCGAGGCAGCGCGGGATCACCCCGCCCGCGAGCACGCGGGAGACGGCGCGCGCCGCGCTCGCGACCGAGTCGAACACCACGAGCGCGGTCGAGACGTGGCGCGGGCGCGGCAGGAGCTTCACCATGACCTCGGTGACGATCGCGAGCGTCCCCTCGCTCCCGACGAGCAGGCCGGTCAGGTCGTAGCCGGCGACGCCCTTGATGCTCCGGTGGCCGACCTTCAGGATCTCGCCGGTGGGGACGACCGCGGTGAGCCCGAGGACGTACTCTCGGGTCACGCCGTACTTGAGCGCGCGCGGCCCGCCCGCGTTCTCGGCGACGTTGCCGCCGATGGTGCACAGCTCGAGCGAGTTCGGATCCGGGGGGTAGAAGAGCCCGTGCTCCTCGACCGCCGCCTGGAGCTGGCCCGTCACGACGCCGGGCTCGACGCGGGCCACGAGGTCCTCGGGCGAGATCTCGAGGATCCGGTTCATCCGGTCGAGCGACACCGCGATCCCGCGCTGCACCGCCAGCACGCCGCCCGACTTGCCGCTGCGCGCCGCCACCGGCACGACCGGCACGCGGTGCGCGCTCGCGATCCGGAAGACCTCCCGGATCTCCTCGGCGGACTCGACGAGCACCGCGACGTCGGGCGGGTAGGCCCCGAGGTCGGACTCGTCTCGCCCGTACGCCTCGAGGCGCTCGGGGTCGCGCGTGAGGCGCTCGGCGGGGAAGGCGCGGGCGAGGTCCGCCAGCGCCGCGGCGACGGGCGCGGTCATCCGAACACCTCCAGGTTCGCGGCCGTGATCGCCGCCGGCGCGTCGAGCGCCGCGAATACCACGACCCGCGCGACGTCCTCGGGGCTCAGGACCGGCGCGAACGGCGTCGCCTTCAGCATCTCGGTGTCGGTGCTGCCCGGCGACACGGCGACGCACTGCACACCGTGCGGGCGGAGCTCCTCGGCGAGGCACTTCGTGAGCCCCACGAGCCCCCACTTCGACGCGTTGTAGGCGCTCGCCGCCGCGGTGCCGAGGGTGGCGGAGATCGAGCAGACGTTCACGATCCTGCCGCGCCGCCGCGCCTTCATCCCGGGGATCACGGCGCGGGCGCAGAGGAACGCGCCGGTGAGGTTCACCTCGAGCACCTCGCGGAACGCGGCCGGGGTGAGATCCTCGGCGAGCCCGCGCGCGAGCACGCCGGCGTTGTTCACGAGCAGCTCGACCGGGCCGAGGGCCCGCTCGTGCGACGCGAGGAGGCGGGCCACGTCCTCCTCGCGCGAGACGTCCCCCGCCACGGCGAGGGCCGCGCCGCCCTCCGCCACGAGCGCCTCCACCTGACCTGCCGTCCGGGCGAAGACCGTGACGGCGACCCCGCGGGCCGTGAGCGCCCGCGCGATCGCCGCGCCGATGCCCCGCCCGCCGCCCGTGACGATGGCGGTCCTCGCGGTCACCGCCTCGCCCTCCGCGCCCCGCGGGCCGGCGCACCGGCGCGCCCGGCGAGCGCGAGGAAGCGCCGCCGCGCCGCGCCGTCCCGCGCGAGCGCCCCCACCCAGGCGTCC
>NZ_JALCZB010000097.1:0-16729 GCF_022690745.1 Anaeromyxobacter sp. SG64
CCCGGCACCTCGCGCGCGCCGCCCGCGCGCGCCCTCGACCTCGCGGTGCTCATCGCGTGCCTCCCTTCCGGCGCGGCGCCGGCCGGCCGCGGCTCCTCCGCGCCGCCTTCCGGGGCGGGGAGGCCTGCGCGGCGAGCGCGCGGCGCACCTGCTCGACGTCCTTGTCGCCGCGGCCCGAGACGTTCACCACGACGAGCCCGTCGGGCCCGAGCGCGCGCGCGACCTCGCGCGCCGCCGCGACCGCGTGCGCGGTCTCGAGCGCCGGGATGATCCCCTCCATGCGCGCGAGGTACTGGAGCGACTCGAGCGCCTCCACGTCGGTGGCCTGCATGAGCGTGAGCCGGCCGGTGTCCTTGAGGTGGGCGAGCTCGGGGCCGACGCCCGGGTAGTCGAGCCCGGCGCTGATCGAGTGCGCCTCGCGGATCTGCCCGTTCTCGTCCTGGAGCACGTAGCTGCGCGAGCCGTGCAGGACGCCCGGCGTCCCCTTCGCGAGCGAGGCCCCGTGACGGCCGCTCGCGAGCCCGTGGCCGGCGGCCTCGACGGCGACGAGCTTCACGGCAGGGTCCTCGAGGAACGCGGAGAAGATGCCCATCGCGTTCGAGCCCCCGCCCACGCAGGCGACGACCGCGTCGGGCAGCCGGCCGGTGAGCGCGAGGCACTGCGCCCGCGCCTCCGCGCCGATGACGGACTGGAAGTCGCGCACCAGCGCGGGGTACGGGTGGGGGCCCGCGACCGAGCCGATGATGTAGTGGGTGTCGCGCACGTTCGTCACCCAGTCGCGCAGCGCCTCGTTCATCGCGTCCTTGAGCGTGCGCGAGCCGGACTCCACCGGGACGACGCGCGCGCCGAGGAGCTGCATGCGGAAGACGTTCAGCGCCTGCCGCTCGACGTCGAGCGCGCCCATGAACACGTCGCAGGGCAGCCCGAAGAGCGCCGCCGCGGTGGCCGTCGCGACGCCGTGCTGGCCGGCGCCGGTCTCCGCGATGATGCGGGTCTTCCCCATCCGCCGCGCGAGCAGCACCTGACCGAGCGTGTTGTTCACCTTGTGCGCGCCGGTGTGGCAGAGGTCCTCGCGCTTCAGGAGCACCCGGCAGCCGCCGGCGTCGGCGCTCATGCGCCGGGCGTCGCCGAGCGGCGTCTCGCGCCCTGCGAAGCGGGTGAGCAGGTCGGAGAGCTCGGCGCGGAAGGCCGGATCCTCCCGCGCGGCGCGCCAGGCCGCCTCGAGCTCCTCGAGCGCTGGGACGAGCGTCTCGGGGACGTAGCGCCCGCCGTACGCGCCGAACCGGCCGCGCGGGCCGGGGAGGGGAACCGGAACCGTCATCGTGCTGCCTCCTTCGCCGCCTGGATGAACCGCCGCAGCTTGTCCTCGTCCTTCACGCCGGGCGCGCTCTCCACGCCGCTCGCGACGTCGACGCCGTAGGGCCGCACCCGCCGCACCGCCTCGCCCACGTTCTCGGGGGTGAGGCCCCCGGCGAGGAACACCCGCGCCGCGCGAGCCGCCTCGAAGGCGAGCGACCAGTCGAAGGTCCTGCCGCTGCCGCCGAACCCGGGCCCCGGCGCGTCCAGCAGGAACGCCGGGACCTCGTAGGCGGCGAGGGCGGCGAGCGACGAGGGCCCCTCGACGCGGATCGCCTTCACCGCCGGGACCGGGAGCGACGCGCACAGCGCCGGGGGCTCGTCCCCGTGGAGCTGGGCGACCGTCACGCCCGACGCCGAGAGGGCCGCGAGGATCTCCTCCCGCGACGCGTCCACGAAGACGCCGAACGTCTCGACCCCGGGCGGGAGGCGCCGGACGATCTCGCCCGCCGCCGCGGGCGGGATGAACCGCTTCGAGCCCGGCCAGAAGTTGAACCCCAGCGCGTCCGCGCCGAGGCGCACCGCGAGGAGCGCGTCCTCGAGGCGCGTGATGCCGCAGATCTTGACCTTCACGGAGGGCACCGGGGCAAAGTCCTGGGGTTACTGCGTCATCTCGCGGAGGAGGGCGCCGGGATCGCTCGCGCGCACGAGGGCCTCGCCCACGAGCAGGTTCGCCGCGCCCGCCCGGCGGAGCCGGCGCGCGTCCTCGGGCGTGCGGACGCCGCTCTCCGCGACCCCCCGCACGCCCGCGGGCAGCGCGGGCAGGATCCGCTCGGAGGTGGCGAGGTCGACGGCGAAGGTGCGGAGGTCGCGGTTGTTCACGCCGACGATGCGCGCGCCCGCCGCGAGCGCGCGCTCCGCCTCGCCGGGGTCGTGCACCTCGACGAGGGCCGCGAGCCCGAGGCCGCCGCAGGCGTCGAGGAGCTCGCGCAGGGCCCCGTCCTCGAGGGCCGCCACGATGAGGAGCGCCGCGTCCGCGCCGGCGGCCCGCGCCTCGAGGAGCTGGTAGCGGTCGACCACGAAGTCCTTCCGGAGGAGCGGCACGTCCACGGCCGCGCGCACCGCGGACAGATCGGCGAGCGAGCCGCCGAAGCCGGGCCCGTCGGTGAGGACGGAGATCGCCGCCGCCCCCGCCGCGGCGTAGCGCTGGGCCTGCCCGGGCGCGTCGAGCCCCGCCGCGATGGGACCCGCCGACGGGCTCGCTCGCTTCACCTCGGCGATGACCCGCGCCGGGCCGCCCCGCAGCGAGAGCGCCGCCTCGAACGGGCGCGGCGGCGCCGCGTCGCGGGCCCGCGCCGCGAGCTCGCGCTCCGGCTCGGCCGCGCGCCGGGCCTCCACCTCGTCCCGCTTGCGCGCGAGGATCCCGGCGAGGAACGTCACGCCGCGCCTCGCGTCGCCCGCACCAGCCGCGCGAGCATCTCCGAGGCGTCGCCGCGGTCGACCACCTCCGCGCCGAGCCGGACGGCCGCGCGGAGGTCCGGGGCCGCGCCGGCCGCGACGAGCGCCGCCGCCGCGTTCGCGAGCGCCGCGTCGCGCGGGCCGCCCTTCTGCCCGCCGAGGACGTCGGCGAGGATCCGGGCGTTCCGCTCCGCGTCGCCGCCCAGGAGCTCGGCCTCCTCGTGGCGCGCGAGGCCGAGGTCCTCGGGGAGCACCGAGTAGCGCTCCACGGCGCCGTCCCGCACCTCGCACACGTGCGTCATCCCGGTGACGGCGATCTCGTCGAGCCCCTCGCCGTGCACGACGAACGCGTGCGCCGCGCCGAGCGCGGCGAGGACGCCGCCGATGACCGGCACCCAGCGGGGCTCGTAGACGCCCATGACCTGGTGCCGCGCGCCGGCCGGGTTCGCGAGCGGCCCGAGCAGGTTGAAGATCGTCCGGACGCCGAGCTCGCGCCGGATGCCGGCCACGGCCTTGAAGGCGGGGTGGAGCCGCGGCGCGAAGAGGAAGCCGATCCCGACCTCCTCGATGGCGCGCTCGACCACCTCCTTCGGCGCGTCCACGTCGACGCCCAGCGCGGCGAGCACGTCGGCGGACCCCGAGCGCGAGGAGACGGCGCGGTTGCCGTGCTTCGCGACCGTGACGCCCGCGCCGGCCACCACGAACGCGGCGGTGGTGGAGATGTTGAAGGTGTGCCGCCCGTCGCCGCCCGTGCCGCAGGTGTCCACGAACACGTCGCGGTCGACGCGCACGCGATCGACCCGCGCGCGCATCACCTCGGCCGCGCCGGCGATCTCGTCCACCGTCTCGCCCTTCAGCCGCAGCGCCGCGAGGAAGGCCCCCACCTGCGCGGGCGTCGCGCCGCCGTCGGCGATCTCCACCATCACCGCGCTCATCTCCGCGCGCGCGAGGTCGTGGTGCTCGAGGAGCCGCGCCACCGCCTGCTGGATCATCGGACCCTCCCGCCGCCGAGCCGGCGGAGCCAGTTGCCGAGGAGCCGCTTCCCCTCGAGCGTCAGTATTGACTCAGGGTGGAACTGCACGCCCTCCACGTCGAGCGAGCGGTGGCGGAGCCCCATGATCTCGTCCTCGTCGGTCCAGGCGGTCACCTCGAGGGCGGCCGGCAAGGTCGCGCGCTCGACGACGAGCGAGTGGTAGCGCCCCGCCTCGAACGGCGACGGCAGGCCGGCGAACACCCCCGCGCTCGCGTGCCGCACCGGGCTCGACTTGCCGTGGACGATGCGCGCGTTGCGGACCACCCTGCCCCCGAACGCCTGCCCGATGGCCTGGTGCCCGAGGCAGACACCCAGGATCGGCAGCTCGCCCGCGAGCGCCCGGATCGCCTCGAGCGTCACGCCGGCGTCGTCGGGCGTACAGGGCCCCGGCGAGAGGACGAGCCCGTCGGGCCGGCGGGCCCGGATCCCCGCGACGTCGACGGCGTCGTTGCGGAAGACCTCGACCTCCGCGCCGAGCTCGCCGAGGTACTGGACGAGGTTGAAGGTGAAGCTGTCGTAGTTGTCCACCATCAGCACGCGCGCCGCCTCGGCGCGCCGCGCCGCGCCGCGGTGGGCGGCTTCCGTCGCGTGAGCGCCTCGGCGCGCGTCGCCTCTGCTCGCCGCGACGGCCGGGTGCGCCTCACGCGCCGGCTCCTCACGCCTCCCGCTCCGGCCGCTCATCGCTTGCCCTTTCGCGGCCTGCGCCGGCTCGGCCTCGGCGTGCGCGCCGCCACCGCGCGCGGGCTCGGCGGCTCCGCCACGGCGTCGAGCAGCCGCGACTCGGCCTGCGCGACGGCGGTGAAGACCGCGCGCGCCTTGTTGAGCGTCTCCTGGTACTCCGCCTCGGGCACCGAGTCGTAGACGAGCCCGCCGCCCGCCTGCACCGAGACGCGCCGCCCGCGCGCCATGAGCGTGCGGATGGCGATGCACATCTCCATGTCGCCGCCCCGGTCGAAGTAACCGACCGCGCCGGCGTACGGCCCCCGCCGCGCCGGCTCGAGCTCGTCGATGATCTCCATGGCCCGCACCTTCGGGGACCCGGACACCGTGCCGGCGGGGAACCCGGCCTGCAGCACGTCCACCGCCGAGAGGCCCTCCGCGAGCCGCCCCTTCACCTCCGAGACGAGGTGCATGACGTGGGAGTAGCGCTCCACCGTCTTGAGCGCGGTGACGCGGACGGTGCCCACCGCCGAGACGCGCCCGACGTCGTTGCGGCCGAGATCGACGAGCATCACGTGCTCGGCGTTCTCCTTGGGATCGGCCCGCAGCTCCGCCTCGAGCCGCGCGTCCTCCGCCGCGTCCGCGCCCCGCCGCCGCGTCCCGGCGATCGGGCGGAGCGTCACCTCGCCGTCCTCGAGCTTGATGAGGGTCTCCGGCGAGGAGCCCACGAGCGCGCGGTCGCCGTCCTTCAGGAAGAACAGGTACGGCGACGGGTTCACGCGCCTTAGCGCGCGGTAGATCTCGAACGGCGGGACCGACACCACCGCGTCGAAGCGCTGCGAGTACACGATCTGCTGGCAGTCGCCCGCCTTCACGTACTCCTTCGCGCGCTCGACCGCGGCGAGGTAGTCCGCCTTGGCGAGGCGGGGCACGAGCGCGGAGGGGCGCGCCGCCCGCCGCGCCCGGCGATCGACGAGCGGGGCGGCGAGGAGCCCGAGCCGCTTGCGGATGCGCCGGAGCGCGTCCGCGTACAGCGCGCGAGGGTCGTCGCCCGCGTCGCAGCGGACCTCGCAGAGGACGTGCATCGAGTGGCGGCGGTTGTCGAACGCCACCACCTCGTCGAAGTCCATGAGCAGGAGGTCGGGGAACCCGAGCTCGTCCGGGTTCGCGATCGGCACCCGCGGCTCGAACAGCTTCACGGCGTCGTACGAGACGTGGCCGACGAGCCCGCCCGAGAAGGGCGGCGTGCCGGGGACCCGCACGGCGGAGTGGGTCGCGAGGGCGGCGCGCACCGCGTCGATGGGATCGCCGCGATCGCCGAGCTTGTAGCGCAGCGCGCTCTTCGGTCCCGCGCCGAGGAAGCTGAACCGCGCGCTCCGCTCGCCGCCCTCGACCGACTCGAGCAGGAACGCCTGGCGCTCGCCGCGCGAGAGCTTCAGGAACGCGGAGACCGGCGTCTCGGTGTCGGCGTCGACCTCGACGCGCACCGGCACCGCACGGCCCGGCCTGCACAGGGTGAGGAAGGTCTCGAGATCGGGGGTGGGCCGGAGATCACCGGCGCCAAAGAAACACCGTCATGCCGACACCCGACGTGCCGGTCCCGCCACCTCGACCACGTCGCTCTCCACGATCTTGTTCTTCCTGTCGACGAGGACGACCGTCGGCTTGAAGCCGCGCGCCTCCGCCTCTTCGAGCTCGGCGAACGTCGCGAGGATCACGAGATCGCCCGGCTTGTTGAGGTGCGCTGCGGCGCCGTTGATGCAGATGATGCCGGAGCCCCGCTCGCCCTTGATCGCGTAGGTCTGCAGCCGCGTGCCGCGCGTGATGTTCCACACGTGCACGGCCTCGTACTCGAGGATCCCAGCGGCCTCGAGGAGGTCCTCGTCGATCGAGACGGAGCCCTCGTAGTCGAGGTCGGCGTGGGTGACCGTGGCGCGGTGAATCTTGGACTTGAAGAAGGTCCGGCGCATGGCGAGTGGGGATCCTTATCCGAACCGGACCGCCCCGCGCAAGGGTCCCGGCGCGGAGGGCGGGCGCCGGGCCGGCTCTCCGCCGATCGGGTGCGTCGGGTCGGCGGCCGCTCGCTCGCCCGCGCGCGCCCGCGCCTCAGTGCGCCTGGCGGTACGAGACCGGCTCGGTCTGCGCGATCTCGGCGCTCCGCTCGCAGAACAGCTTCGGCTGCGCCACGAAGGCGTTCACCGCGCCGGAGAGGACGAGGTGGATGAACAGCTGATCCGCGCTGTAGGCGACCGGCGTCTGCGCCGCGAGCAGCTTCCTGGCGGCGCCCAGCGTGAACGCGTAGGCGAAGGCGCCGTGGTGGAGCCCCGCGCGGCGCAGGTGGAGCGAGTATGACGATGGGTGCATGCGCAGCACCTGCTCCGGCGTCCACTTGAGGAGCTGGAGCGCGGAGAGCCCCACGTAGGCCGCGCGCTTCAGCCGCATGCGGCGCGTCACCACCTCGAAGTTCGACCAGCCGGCGTAGAGCAGCTCCCAGTCGTCGGGCAGCTCCGCCAGCGCCGCGGCGGCGCAGCCCAGGTCGCCGCTCGGTCCGGCGTCGTCCTCCAGCACGAGCACGCGCGACCACCCGTTGCGCACGGTCTGCTCGTAGAGCTGGCGATGAGAGAGCGCACAGCCGATCTCCCCGGGGGTCAGCGGCCTCCCGAGACGGCTCACGCGTCGGGCCCGGGCGGGATCGTAGGTGCCGGCGCGCTCGAGGGCGCGAACGTCGAGCGTCGCCGCGTCCACACCCATGTGGAACCGGTAGTCGAGCCTCGCGAGGTGCTGCTCGGCGTGACGCTGGCGCTCTCGCGCCCGGTGGAGCGTCAAGACGAAGATCCGATCGAACGAGCGGTTCAGGACCTCGAACGAGCTTTCCACGGCCACGAATTGTCGCACGCGCGAGCGCGAGGCGCCAATCGGGGTGGGTCCGCGGCGAGGTGGGTGCGGCACTCCGGAGAGCGCACCCGGGCTCGCCGCCTCGCGGTCAGGCGCGGCCGCGCATGCGCCGCCAGGCGGTCGAGAGATCCACGCCGGCGACGGCCGACGCGAGGGCCGTCATCGCCTTCGCGCGCAGCGCCATCCCGGGCCCGTCGCGTACGACGGCGAGGCTGAGCCTTCGCGCGCGGGAGAACCGCCCGCCGCGCAGCGCCGCGCGCGCAGCGGCCATCCGCCAGCGACCCTGGTTCGCCCGGGCGAGCGCGCCGCTCCAGCCGACGCCGGCGCGCTCCTCGGGCTCGAGCGCGGCCACCACGTCGCGCACGACGCGCCGGTGCTCGCGGAGGAGCGTGTCGCCGCGCATGCTCGTGGCCTGCGCCCCGTGGCGGCGCCAGCAGCCGAGCACGTGATGGTGGTGCAGGGCGACGCCCTGGCTGCGCGCGAGGAGCAGCATGCAGGTGGGGAGGTCGACGTAGTTCGCCGACCCGTCCTGCCGGAACCCGCCGATGCGATCGAGCGCCGCGCGCCGCATCATCACCGTGACCGACGGGTACAGCACGTAGGCCCTGACGAGCTCCCGGAAGAGCGTCGCCGTGGGGACGCGGTCCGTCCCGCCGTCGAGCGCGACGCCGCGGCAGACCCGCAGCGTGCGGCCCTCCTCGTCCACCTCGAGCCCCGCCCCCCAGGAGAGCTGCACGGCGGGATCGTCGAAGCCGCGCACCTGCACCTCGAGCTTGTCGGGCGGCCAGAAGTCGTCGCCCTCGAGGATCGCCACGAGCTCGCCGTGGCTCTCGGCGAGCGCCGCGTTGTAGCTCTCCGCGAGGGCGCGGAGCCCGCGGTGCGGCAGCCGGAGGCACCGCACGCGCGGATCCCGGTAGGACTCGACGACGTCCGCCGTGCCGTCCGTCGAGCCGTCGTCCACGACGACGAGCTCGAAGTCGCGGAACGTCTGCGCGAGCGCGCTGTCCACGCACTGCCGGACGAAGCGCGCCGCGTTGTACGTCGGCGCGACGATCGTGACGCGCGGCACGGGCCGTTCGGGAACGGTCAGCGCTTCGCCAGCTGCCGGTCGATGACGGCCTTGAGCTGCTCGAACGGCACGGCGCCGACGACCCGCTCGCCGTTCACGAACATCGTCGGGGTGCCCTGGGCGCCCACCGACGCCGCGAGCTGCTGGTCCTGCTGGATGCGCGCGCGCGCCTTCCCGCTCTGGACCGAGGCCTGGAACTTCTTCGAGTCGAGGCCGATCTCGCGCGCGATCCGCGTGAAGGCGTCGGGCGAGAGCTCGCGCTGCGAGGCGAAGAGCTTGTCGTGCATCTGCCAGAACTTGCCCTGCTCGCGGGCCGCCTCGGCGGCCTCCGCCGCGGGGAGGGCCTGCTGGTGGAAGGGCAGCGGCTGGTGCTTCCAGACCACCTTCACCTTGTCGCCGTAGGTGCGCTGCACCTCGTCGAGCGTCGGGCCGACGCGGGCGCAGAACGGGCACTGGAAGTCGGAGAAGAGCACGATCGTGACGGGCGCCTTCGGGTTCCCGCGCACCGGGTCGTCCGGGCGGACGTCGACCTTCTGCACGGGGCCGGGCGCGGGCGCCTGCGCCGCGGCGGGCACCGGCGCGGCGGGCGCGGAGGCGACGTTCGCGTCGCAGGCGCGATCGTAGAAGCGCGCGTCGGGCTTCGCGCCCTTGAGCAGCGCGTCCGCCTTCTTGAGCTCCTCGTCGGCGACCGCGCGCATGCGCTCGAGCGGCTGCGCCCCGACGACCTGGCGGCAGTTGAAGAACAGGGTGGGCGTGCCGTTCGCGCCGACGGAGCTGCCGAGGCGCATGTCCTCCTGGATCCGCGACTCGTACTTCTTCGACTGGACCGCCTGCTCGAACTTGCGCGTGTCGAGCCCGATCGCCTTCGCGTGGCCCGCGACGGTGGCGGCGTCGAGCGCGCGCTGGTTCTCGAAGAGCTTGTCGTGGAGCTGCCAGAACTTGCCCTGCTCGCGCGCCGCCTCCGCCGCGAGGGCGGCCGGCATCGCGTCGGAGTGCATGGGGAGCGGCTGGTGCTTCCAGACGATCCGCAGCTGGCCCGGGTACGCCTCCTCGAGCTGCTTCAGGGTGGGCTCCACGCGGCCGCAGAACGGGCACTGGAAGTCGGAGAAGAGGACCACCGTGAGCTTCGCGTCGGCGGGGCCGCGCGCCGGGTCGTCGGGCCGCAGCGGCACCTTGCGGTAGAGCGCCGCGGGCGCCGGCGCGGCGGGGGACGGCGCGACGGGCGCGGCGCCCGCGGGCTGGCCGGGGTCGGCCGGGAGGAACACCGGCCGCGGCGACGCGCCCTCCATGATCTTGGCGTAGACCTGCGACGCGGGCGTGCCGCGCTGCACGAGCGCCTCGGCCTTCTTGAGCTCCTCGTCCACGAGGGCGCGGAAGGCCTCGAGCGGCTGGGCGCCGGCGATCTTGCGGCCGTTGACGAAGAACGAGGGCGTCGCGGGCGCGCCGACCGACTGCACGAGCTGCTGATCGCGCTGGATCCGCTCCTTGTGCTTGCCGGAGGCGATCGCCTCCTTCACCTTCGCGACGTCGAGGCCGACCTCCTGCGCGGCGCGCTCGATGCTGGCGTCGTCGAGGGCGGGGGCGAGCTCGAAGAGCTTGTCGTGCATCGCCCAGAACTTCGCGTCACCGCCCTGCGCGCGGGCCTCCTCCGTGGCGATCGCGGCGGGGAGCGCGCGCGCGTGGAAGGGCAGGGGGTTGTGGCGGAAGGAGAAGCGCAGCTTGCCGGGGTAGGCCTCCTCGAGCTGCTTCAGCGTCGGGCCGACCCGCTTGCAGAACGGGCACTCGAAGTCGGACGACTCGACGATCGTGACGAGCGCGTCCGCGGAGCCGCGGAGCGGCGTGTCGTCCACCGGCACCCGGTAGGCCGCGCGCGCGTCCTCGACGGGCCGGGCCGGCCGTTGCATCGGCGCGCCGGCGGGCGGGCGCGCGCCGCGCCCGTCGAGGGCGCCGCGAGAGAAGAAGCCCACCGAGAATCCGATGACGAGGGCGATGATCCAGCTGACGTGCCTCATGTCGAACCGTCTCCTACGCGTGCGTGGTCGAGCCGCGCATTCAATCACGAAATCCCGAGTACCGACAAACGGATGAACGCGTTCCCGGACCGCGCTCCTCCCCCGAACCGCCCGCGCCGCGGGCCATTCCCGCGGCCGCGAGGGCGCCCGCCCGTCCTCAGAAGACGAGCGTCGCGATGCCGAGCAGCTTCATCTCCGAGTCCGTCGCGCTCGTCTCGGGCGCGAGGCCGCGGCGGCGGAACTGGTCCCAGCGGACCGCGACGTTGAACACCGCCGATCCCTCGAGCACCTGATAGCCGAGGCTCGCCTCGCCGGCGAGGAGGAGATCGGCCTTGTTCCACATCTTCATGACGTCGCCCTGCAGCGAGAGCAGCACGGACGGCGGCAGGAGCACCGTCCAGCGCAGCCGCCCCGCGCTCGCCGCGACCGGGACGTCGGACTCGGTCGCCCAGGCCGCCGAGTGCGCGATGTGGGCGTCGCCGTAGTAGCGGACGAACGAGGCCTCCACCGGCGACGCGTAGTAGTAGAGGCGCATCGTGTCGCCGAGGAGCGGCAGCGAGCCCTCGAAGCACGGCAGCGTCGCGACCTGCGCGAGCACCTGCACGCCGAGCGCGGGGTAGCGCGCCACCTCGACGCGGCCGAGCACGAAGCGGAACTCGCGGCGCCCGATCATGAAGGCGCCCTCGACCTCGCCATCGGAGGGCAGGTAGACCTCGGTCTCGCCGCCCGTGAACATCCGCAGCCGCAGCCGCGCCGACTTCCCGAACCCCTCGGACCAGAGCCCGTCCGCCTGGGCGCCGAAGTAGAGGAGGACGCCCGGGTTCTCGCGGTCCTTGTCGAGCTGCATCCCGCCGAACCGGCCGGCGACGCCGCTCGCCATCGCGTAGCGCCAGTGGCCGATGGTCTCCTCGGGGTGGAGCGGCGCGGCCTGGGCGCCCGCCGGGGCGATGGGCGACTCGCCGATGGCGCCGCCCTGGATCGTGCCCGAGGGCGCGCGGGCGCCGGGCCGCCGCGCGGGGGCGGGGACCGGGCGGCCGGCGGGCGGGAGCTGCGGGTCGAGCTGCGAGAGCGGCCGCATGCCGGAGGGCGGAGGCGGGAGCGGCACGTCGCCGTCGTAGGAGGGCGGCGGCGGCGGCGGCGGGAGCACCTCGTCCTCGGCGAGGGCGAGGGCCGGCAGCCCGAGCGCGACGGCGATCGCGACGGCGAGGCTTCTCATGCGGACGTCTCCCACGGTTGGCTAGAAGCGGAACGTCGCGCCGCCGCGGATGAGCAGCGGCACGCCCGCCTCCGACGAGAGCGGCGCGCCGGTGTCGACCTCGGCGAACAGCCCGAGGACCCCCGTGAAGCGGAGCTCGGTGGCGACGCCGAGGAGGAGCCAGCGCCACTCCATCGAGCGATCGCGCGCGTTCGACATGTCGAGGGCGAGCCGGACCTGGATCGGGACCTGGGGCGAGATCCAGCGCACGCCGGGCCGGAGGGCGAAGTTCGTGTCGGGGTCGAGCCCGAGCACGAGGCCGACCTCGGGGCGGAGGTTCAGCGCCTCGAGGTCGTACCCGAGCGTCGCCTCGATCTCGGAGATCCCCGCGCCGCCCTTGTCCTCCCCCTCGGAGAGCCCGAGCTCGCCGCCGCCGCCGTAGGAGAACGTCGCGGCGAAGCCGGTGGGCGTGTAGGGCTCCTGGGCGGAGGCAGCGAACGGCGCGGCCGCGGCGAGCGCGGCGAGGACGGCGACACGAGCGGGGCGGAGCATCGCGCGGAGCCTACCGCTCGCCTGCACCCCGGGCAAGGACGCGCCGGCGCGCCGCGCGCGCCCACACCGGCGGGCCGGGGGTGGTTGCCCGCCGTCCGTCGTACGGCTAAAGGGAGTGCCCGTGACGCTCCCCGACATGCCCGCACCTGTGCGGACGCTCGACACCTCCGGACGGCTCTGCCCGTTCCCGATCGTCGAGACCGCCAAGGCGGTGCGCGTGCTCGACGAGGGCGCGGTGCTGCTCGTCATCTCGACGGACGCGGGGATCGCCACGGACATGCCGATGTGGTGCAAGGCGACGCGCAACGAGCACCTCGGCACCTTCCGGGACGGCGCGTCCTGGAAGAGCTTCGTGCGCAAGCGCGCGCGCTGAAGGAGCGGAATGCGCAAGCAGGGCAAGGCCATCGCGATGATCTCCGGCGGGCTCGACTCGACGCTCGCGCTCGCGCTCGTGCGGCGGCAGGGGATCGAGGTGAAGGCGGTGAACTTCTACACCGGCTTCTGCATCACCGAGACGCAGCGCCGCAAGGGCGGGCGCGCCGACGGGAGCGTCCCCCGCAACGAGGCGCTCCGCGCCGCCGCCGACCTCGAGGTGGACATCGAGTACGTCGACATCTCCGGCGCCGAGTACCTCGACATGCTCGTGCACCCGAAGTACGGGTACGGCGCCAACGCGAACCCCTGCGTCGACTGCCGCGTCTTCATGATGCGCAAGGCGAAGGAGATCATGGAGGCGGAGGGGGCGGACTTCGTCTTCACGGGCGAGGTCCTCGGCCAGCGGCCGAAGAGCCAGCGGCGCGACACGCTCCGCATCATCGAGCGCGACAGCGGCCTCGACGGGCGGCTCCTGCGCCCGCTCTCCGCGAAGCTCCTCCCGCCCACGCTCCCCGAGCTCGAGGGGATCGTGGACCGCGAGCTCCTCGAGGCGGTGAGCGGGCGCTCCCGGCACCGGCAGATGGAGCTCGCGAAGGAGCTCGGCGTCGTCGACTGGCCGCAGCCGGCCGGGGGGTGCTGCTACCTCACCGACGAGAGCTTCGCGAAGAAGTTCTTCGACGTGCTCGACTCCCGCGAGGCCGCGGGCGAGGAGCGGCGCATCGTGCCGGAGGACGTGGTGCTCCTCTCCACCGGCCGCCACTTCCGGCTCTCCCCGCGCGCGAAGCTCGTGGTGGGGCGGTCCGAGGTGGAGAACGCGCTGCTCGAGCACCACGTCCCGGGCCGCGCCCGGCTCGAGGCGAAGGACGTGCTCGGCCCGATCGCGCTCGTGGAGGGCGAGCCGACCTGGGAGGAGCGGATGCTCGCCGCGCGGATCGTCGCCCGGTACGGCAAGGGCAAGGACGCGTCGCGGGTGGCGGTGGAGTGGCGCGAAGGCGAGCTCGTCGAGACCTACGAGGTCGAGCCGGAGCGCGACGAGGCGCGCGTCGAGGCGCTGCGGATCTGATGAGGTGAGCGCCTCGTCCCCGCTCATGGCGGCGAGGGCGGGCGAAGCTCCCGGACCCCGTCCCGCGCGCCGGCGGGCGAGCCGCGACCTCCTGTCACGCGTCGCTCGGCCCGCGGCCGCCGGCTCGGCCGCCCCCTCTCCCTTCTGCACGCGCGCGCTCGATCCGCGCGGCGCCCGTTGGGGTGGCGGAGCGCGCGCTCCGTTCCCGGCCCGGGGCCGCTTTGCTACGTTGGCGCTGTCTGGCCGTGCGCTTCCCGGCCGCGAGCTCGGTCGATCTCCAGGTTCACTCGAGGTGATGGATGGCCCAGAAGCGCATCTACGCCTTCGGCGGCGGCAAGGCCGACGGCAACAAGGACATGAAGGACCTCCTCGGCGGCAAGGGCGCCGGCCTCGCGGAGATGTCGAACATCGGGATCCCGGTGCCCCCCGGCTTCACCATCACCACCGAGGTCTGCACCGAGTACTACCGCGCCGGCAAGCGCATCCCGAGAGGGCTCGAGGCGGAGGTCCGCGCGGCGATGAAGCGGACCGAGGCGCTCGTGGGCCGCAAGCTCGGGGACGCGAAGAACCCGCTCCTCGTCTCGGTCCGCTCCGGCGCCCGCGCCTCGATGCCGGGCATGATGGACACGGTCCTGAACCTCGGGCTCAACGACGCCACGGTGGAGGGGCTCGCGCGCCGCTCCGGGAGCCCGCGCTTCGCCTGGGACAGCTACCGGCGCTTCGTCGCGATGTTCGGCGACGTGGTGCTCGGCATGAAGCCCGAGCGCAAGGAGGACCGCGACCCCTTCGAGGAGATCCTCGAGCGGAAGAAGCGCGCGCGCGGCGTGCGCTTCGACTCGGAGCTCCCCGAGGACGCGCTCCGCGAGCTCGTCGGCGAGCTCAAGGCGGCCATCGAGGAGCACAAGGGGATCGCCTTCCCGGACGACCCCTACGACCAGCTCATGCAGGCGGTGGCGGCGGTGTTCCGCTCCTGGGACAACGACCGCGCCATCGCCTACCGGAAGCTCTACGGCTACCCCTCGGACTGGGGCACCGCCGTCAGCGTGCAGGCGATGGTGTTCGGCAACATGGGCGACGACTCCGGCACGGGCGTCGCCTTCACCCGCAACCCCGCCACGGGCGACGACCAGTTCTACGGCGAGTTCCTCGTGAACGCGCAGGGCGAGGACGTGGTCGCCGGGATCCGCACGCCGCAGAAGATCTCCGAGCTCGAGGCGCGCTGGCCCGAGATGGCGCAGCAGCTCGCCGACGTCCGGGCGAAGCTCGAGCGGCACTACCGGGAGATGCAGGACATCGAGTTCACCATCGAGCAGGGCAAGCTCTACGTCCTGCAGACGCGCACCGGCAAGCGCACCGGGCTCGCCGCGGTCCGCATCGCCGTGGACATGGCGCGCGAGCGGCTCATCTCGAAGGAGGAGGCGCTCCTCCGCGTCGAGCCCGAGGGGCTGAACCACCTGCTCCGGCCCATCTTCGACGCCGAGCGGAAGCAGGCGGCGCTGAAGGGGGGGAAGGTCCTCGCGAAGGGGTTGCCGGCGGGCCCGGGCGCGGCGAGCGGGCGGGTGGTGTTCTTCGCCGAGGACGCGGAGGCGTGGCGCGCGCGCGGCGAGAGCGTCGTCCTCGCGCGCCACGAGACCTCGCCCGAGGACATCCGCGGCATGGCCGCCGCGGAGGGCTTCCTCACCGCCTTCGGCGGCATGACCTCCCACGCGGCGCTCGTCGCGCGGCAGATGGGCAAGGTCGCGATCGTCGGCTGCGAGGCGCTCTCCTTCGACTACCACGCCCGCAAGATGCGGATCGCCACCGCCGCCGGAGAGAAGACCCTCTCCGAGGGCGACTGGATGTCCATCGACGGCTCCACCGGCGAGGTGATCGAGGGCCGGCTCGAGACGCGGCCGTCGCAGGTGCTCCAGGTGCTCGTGGAGAGGACGCTCGCGCCGGAGGAGGCGCCGGTCTACCAGGAGTTCGCCGAGGTCATGGCGTGGGCGGACGCGGCGCGGCGGCTCGACGTGCGCGCCAACGCGGACCAGCCGGACCAGGCGCGCGTCTCGGTGGCCCTCGGCGCGCAGGGCATCGGCCTCTGCCGCACGGAGCACATGTTCTTCGGCGAGGGCAAGATCGGCCCGATGCGCGAGATGATCGTCGCGGAGACGCTCGAGGAGCGGCGCGCGGCCCTGGCGAAGCTCCTGCCGGTCCAGCGCGAGGACTTCCGCGGCATCTTCGAGGCGATGGGCCCGCGCCCGGTCACGATCCGCACCATCGACCCGCCGCTCCACGAGTTCCTCCCGCAGGACGCGGCCGGCATCGAGGAGCTCGCGCGCGTCACCGGCAAGCCCATCGAGCGGGTCCGCGCGCGCATCGACGAGCTGCACGAGGCGAACCCGATGCTCGGCCACCGCGGCTGCCGCCTCGGCATCTCCTTCCCGGAGATCACCGAGATGCAGTCCCGCGCGATCTTCGAGGCGGCCTGCGACGTCGCCGAGCAGGGGGTGAAGGTCGAGCCGGAGGTGATGATCCCGCTCGTCGGCGCGAAGGGGGAGCTCGACGACCAGGCGGCGATCGTGCGCCGCGTCGCGGACGAGGTGTTCGCCGCGCGCGGCCGGCGGGTGAGGTACCACGTCGGCACCATGATCGAGGTCCCGCGCGGCGCGCTCACCGCGGGCGAGATCGCGAAGACCGCCGAGTTCTTCTCCTTCGGCACGAACGACCTCACCCAGACCACCTTCGCCCTGTCCCGCGACGACACGGGCCCGGTCATCGCCGCCTACCGCGAGAAGGAGATCTGGCCGGGCGACCCGTTCGTCTCCATCGACCGCGAGGGCGTGGGCGCCCTCATGAGGATCGGCGTCCAGGCCGGGCGCGCCACGAAGCCCGAGCTGAAGATCGGCATCTGCGGCGAGCACGGCGGCGACCCGGCCTCGGTCGGGTTCTGCCACGAGCTCGGGCTCGACTACGTCTCCTGCTCGCCGTACCGGCTCCCCATCGCCCGGCTCGCCGCGGCGCAGGCGGCGCTGCGGGAGCGGGCCGCCGCGCCGAAGGCGAGCGCGAAGCGCGCGGGGAAGCGCGCCGCGGCGACCCCGTCGAAGGCGACGCGCGCGGCGCTCGCGCGCGGGAAGGGCCGGCG
>NZ_JALCZB010000098.1:0-8475 GCF_022690745.1 Anaeromyxobacter sp. SG64
AGCGGCGCCCGCCCCCCGCGCCGCGCCCGCGCCCAAGGCCGTCCCGACGAACGGCGTCCCCGCGCCTGCCGCCGCCGCCGCGGCCGACCCGGTGCCCGCCGCCGAGAAGCCCGTCACCCCGAACCCCGAGACGAAGTGAGGACGCGACCGTGAGATCGAACGCAGGAAAGCTCGTCGCCTGGGGAGTCGCCGTGGCGCTGGTCGCCGCGTTCGCCGCCTACATGACGACGCAGGTCATCCGGCCCGCGGCGGAGGCGAGCCCGCTGCCCACCCCCGGCGCGCTGACGCTGCCCGACATCGTCTTCTACGTGCTCGCCGCCCTGACCGTGGCCGGCGCGGCGGGCGTCGCCCTCTCGCGCAACATCCTCTACTCCGCCCTGGGGCTCCTCACGGCGCTCCTCGGGGCGGGCGGCCTCTACGTCTTCCTGTCGGCGGACTTCGTCGCCATCACCCAGCTGCTCATCTACATCGGCGGCGTGCTGGTGCTCGTGCTGTTCGCCGTGATGCTCACGAGCCGCATCACCGACGTCAAGGTGTCGAACGCGAGCTTCGGGCCGTTCGGCGGCGTCCTGCTCTTCGTCGCGGTGGCGCCGGTCCTCCTCGCCGTCGCGCTGCTCACGCCCTGGGCCGCCCGCGAGCCCGGACCGCTCGCGCCGACGACCGCCGCCATCGGCAACGCGTTCCTCACGCGCTGGCTGCTGCCCTTCGAGGTCGCGTCGATGGTGCTCCTCGCGACGCTGATCGGGGCGGTCGTCATCGCGCGCAAGGAGCTCAAGGCCGACTGAAGGCCGGAGACCCCATGATCTCGCTCACTCACTTCCTCGTCGTCGGTGCGCTGCTCTTCACCCTCGGCCTCGTGACGGTCGCCACCCGTCGCAACGCCGTCGGCATCCTGATGGGCGTCGAGCTCATCCTGAACGGCGCCAACGTGAACTTCGTGGCCTTCAACCACTACGTGACCGGCGGCGTGACCGGACAGGTGTTCGCGCTCTTCGTCATCGTCCTCGCGGCGGCGGAGGCCGCGGTGGGCCTCGCGATCGTCCTCTCCATCTTCCAGACGTTCAAGACCATCGACGTCCGCCACGCGGACCTCATGCGAGAGTAACGATGGAACACGCGAACCTTCAGGTGGTCGGCCACGCGGCCGAGGAGCTCGGCCGGCTGGCCGTGCACCACGTCTCGTACCTCTGGCTCATCCCGCTGTTCCCGCTCGTCGGCGCGGCCATCAACGCGCTCGTCGGGTGGAAGCTGCAGCGGATGTTCGGCAAGAAGATCGTCCACCGCATCGCCGTCACCGCGATGCTCGCGGCGTTCGCGGTGGCGCTGCGGGCGTTCTGGCAGATCCTCCACCTCCCCGCCGAGGAGCGCTTCCTCCAGGACACGCTCTGGAACGTGCTCACCGCCGGGCGCGTGACGGTGGATCTCGCGTTCGCGCTCGACCCGCTCTCGATGATGATGACCCTCGTCGTCACGGGGATCGGGACGCTCATCCACGTCTTCTCCATCGGCTACATGGCCGACGAGCCGGCGTACTGGCGGTTCTTCTCGTACCTGAACCTGTTCATCTTCGCGATGCTGCTCCTCGTCATGGGGGACAACTTCGCGGTGATGTTCTTCGGGTGGGAGGGCGTCGGCCTCGCGAGCTACCTGCTCATCGCCTTCTGGTACACGGATCCGGAGAAGGCCAAGGCCGGCATGAAGGCCTTCGTGGCGAACCGCTTCGGCGACTTCGGCTTCATCGCCGGCCTCCTGCTCCTGTTCTGGGCCCTCGGCGGCGCGTGGACGCCGCGGGACGGCGGCCTCCTCCGCAACACGGACTACCAGCCGGCGGCCGAGCTCAACGCGGTCGCCCCCGCCGCGACCGCGGCCGAGGCGGACGCGCTCGCACCGCGCGTCGAGGGCGTGAAGGTCGGCCCGACGCTGAACTTCCGCGAGCTGCGCGACCAGGTCGTCATCGAGGCGACCGGCGTGAAGGAGCGGCTCGTCCACACGCACATCTGGGGCGTCTCGATCCTCGCGCTCATCGGGATCCTGCTGTTCGTCGGCGCGATGGGCAAGAGCGCCCAGCTGCCGCTCTACGTGTGGCTCCCGGACGCGATGGCCGGCCCCACCCCGGTCTCCGCCCTCATCCACGCGGCGACCATGGTCACCGCCGGCGTCTACATGGTGGCGCGCCTCAACTTCCTCTTCGCGCTCTCGCCGTCGGCGATGGGCTGGGTCGCGCTCATCGGCGCGGCGACGGCGATCTTCGCCGCCTCGATCGGCTTCTTCCAGTACGACATCAAGAAGGTCCTCGCCTACTCGACCGTCTCGCAGCTCGGCTTCATGTTCATCGGCGTGGGCGTGGGCGCGTACTGGGCCGGCACCTACCACCTCCTCACCCACGCGTTCTTCAAGGCGACGCTCTTCCTCGGGTCCGGCTCCGTCATCCTCGGCTGCCATCACGAGCAGGACATGCGGAAGATGGGCGGGCTGAAGAAGTACATGCCCATCACCCGCTGGACGTACCTCCTCGCCTGCATCGCCATCGCCGGGTTCCCGGTGATGAACGGCTTCTACTCGAAGGACGAGATCCTCTTCAAAGCCTTCACGAGCCGTCACCTCGAGCTGTTCGGGGTCGCGACGCCGTGGCTCGGGCCCGCGATCTTCGTCATCGGCATCGTCGCCGCGACCGGCACCGCCTTCTACATGTACCGGTCGTACTACATGACGTTCACCGGCGAGTACCGCGGGAACTCGGGCCACCACGACGAGCACAACGTCGACCCGCACGCCGCCGTCGCGGCGAAGTCGTCGGCGCTCTCGCACTCCGTCCACGCGGACGACGGCGCGGCGCACGCGTTCGGCGCGACGTCGCACGCGCCGGCGCACGGCGCCCTCGCCGACACGCCCGTCCACGCGGCGGCCGTCCACGCCCACGGCGCGCACGGCCACGACGCGGGTCACGCGACGGCGCACGACGACGACGCGGCGCACGGCCACGGGCACCACGGCGGCACGCCGCACGAGTCGCCCTGGACGATGACGCTCGTCCTCGTGCTCCTCGCGGCGGGCTCGTTCCTCACCCTCTTCCTCGGCATCCCGACGCTCTGGAGCCACGCGGCCCCCGCCCTCGAGCACTGGCTCGAGCCCGCGCTCCCCGCCGTGGAGGTCGCGAGCTGGCGGTTCCACGAGGTGCCGCACGCGCTGGAGTGGATGTTCCAGGGCATCGGCGTCCTCGCGGCGACGGTCGGCTGGGTCGCCGCCCGCGCGCTCTACAAGGACGGCAAGAGCGAGGTCCCCGCCCGCCTCAAGGCCCGCTTCGAGGGCGCCTGGACGGTCGTCTACAACAAGTACTACGTGGACGAGCTCTACGCGTTCGCCGTCCTCCGCCCCGCCGTCTCCTTCGCCCGCGCGCTGAGCCGCTTCGACGGCACGGTCATCGACGGCCTCGTGAACTTCGTCGGCGCCGTCGGCCGCACCCTCGGCCGGCTCGACGCCGCCATCGACAAGTACCTCGTGGACGGGCTGGTGAACGCGGTGGCGCAGGCCACGTGGGGCATCGGCCGCCAGATGCGGCACGTCCAGACCGGCCGGATCCAGACGTACCTCTACGGCGCGCTCGGGGGCGCGCTCGTCGTGGTCCTGCTGAACTTCCTCATCTCGTAGCGCCAGGAGAGCCGAGCACATGTTCCTGAACCCGGGCAACGTCCTCAGCTGGGCCACATTCTTCCCGCTCGCCGGAGCGGCCGCGATCGTCGTCCTGCTCGCGGTCCGTTACGTCGCGAACCTCCCCAAGAAGCTCGTCGACGACGGCGCGCGCCTCATCGCGCTGCTCGCCAGCGGGCTCTCGCTCGTCGCGGCGGTCGCCGCGTGGCGCATGTACGATCCGACCGACACGGGCGTGCAGCTCACGCACCACTTCGTGTGGATCCGCTCGTTCAACATCGAGTACTTCGTGGGCACGGACGGGCTCTCGATCTCGATGGTGCTCCTGTCCGGGCTCATCTCCTTCGTCGCGACCATCGCGTCGATGCCGTGGTGGTCGGGCGCCAAGGCCGCCGAGATGGCCGGCATGGTCGAGCACGACCACGGCCACGGGGACGACGCCCACCACCCGAAGCACTTCTCGGTGCGGATGGTGCCCGGCTACATGGTCATGCTGCTGCTCCTGCAGACCGGCATGATGGGCACCTTCGTCGCCCTGGACATGTTCCTCTTCTACGTGTTCTGGGAGGTCATGCTCCTGCCGATGTACTTCCTCATCGGCGTGTGGGGCGGGCCGCGCAAGGAGTACGCGGCGATCAAGTTCTTCCTCTACACCCTCGCCGGCTCCGTGCTGATGCTCCTCGCGATCATCGGCATCTACTACAACAGCGCGCCGGCGATGCTCGCGGACGGGACCCTCTCCTCCGGGCACACGTTCAACATCATCGAGCTCGGCCGCCAGGCCGCGAAGGGCCAGTTCCTCAACGCGGCGCCCATCCTCGGGATCGCGTTCACGAAGCTCGCCTTCGTCGCCCTCTTCATCGGGTTCGCGATCAAGATCCCGATGTTCCCCTTCCACACCTGGTTGCCCGACGCGCACGTCGAGGCGCCGACGCCGATCTCCGTCATCCTGGCCGGCGTGCTCCTGAAGATGGGCATCTACGGCATCCTCCGCTTCAACTACCCCATCCTCCCCGACGCGACCGCGTGGGCCGCGCACGCGATGGCGGTCTTCGGCGTCATCAACATCGTCTACGCCGCGTTCGTCTGCCTCGGGCAGAAGGACCTGAAGAAGCTCATCGCCTACTCGTCCGTCTCGCACATGGGCTTCTCGCTGCTCGGCATGGCGGCCATGACGCCCGCCGGCATCTCGGGCGCGGTGCTGAACCTCTTCACGCACGGCATCATCAGCCCGATGCTGTTCCTCATCGTGGGCGTGATCTACGACCGCGCCCACCACCGTGAGATCGAGAAGTTCGGCGGCCTCGCCTCCGAGCTCCCCGAGTACACCGCGATCATGGGCCTCGCGTTCTTCGCGTCGCTCGGCCTCCCCGGCCTCGCCGGCTTCATCGCCGAGTTCATGGTCTTCACGGGCGCGTTCCCGGTGTTCACCGGCTACACGATCATCTCGGCGACCGCCGTCATCATCACCGCCGCGTACTACCTGTGGGCGATCCACCGGATGTTCCTCGGCAAGCTGAACCCCGTCTACAAGGGGTATCCGGACCTCAACTGGCGCGAGCGCATCTCGCTCTACCCGCTCGCCGCCATCGCGATCGTCCTCGGCTTCTACCCGCAGGCGATCCTCGGGGTCATCAACCGCAGCCTGCACCTCATCATCCAGAACATCCGGCCGCTGTAGGCCCGGAGCGAGACCGTGATGGACTCCTTCCTCCCTCTCGTCGACGAGAACCTGCGCTCCGCGCTCTGGTTCCGGCCGGAGATGGCGCTCACGTTCGGGACGCTGATCCTGTTCGTGCTCGACGTCGTCTTCCGCCGGAGCGCGGCGCGGGTCGCGCTCCTCTCCGCCGCGGCGCTCGCCGTCCTCGCAGCGGCGGCGGGGCTCCTCGCCATCCAGCCGCCGGACGCCCAGTCGCTGTTCAACGGCATGCTCGCGAACGACGCGTTCGCCATCTTCTTCAAGTGGCTGTTCCTCGCGGCGGGGGCGCTCACCGTCGTCATCGCCGCGCAGGGGCGCGACTTCCCGCCCGAGCGCATCGGCCAGTTCTTCGCGCTGCTCATGGCGATCGTGCTCGGGATGTTCATGATGGCGAGCGCGACCGACCTGCTCATGGTCTACCTCTCCCTCGAGCTCGTCTCGATGGTGAGCTACGTCCTCGCGGGCTTCCGCAAGGGCGACCGCAAGGCCGCCGAGGGCTCGCTGAAGTACGTCATCTACGGCGGCGTGGCCTCGGGGGTCATGCTCTTCGGCATGAGCTACCTGTACGGCCTCACGGGCACGACGAGCCTCCACGCGGTCGGCGCCCAGCTGCAGGGGATCCAGGCCGGCTCGGCCGTCTCGGTCGCGGCGACGCGCATCGCGCTCGTGGTCTCCATCGTGTTCGTCACCGCCGGCGTCGGCTACAAGGTCGCCGCGGTGCCGTGGCACATGTGGTGCCCGGACGTGTACGAGGGCGCGCCCACGCCGTTCACGGCGTTCCTCTCCGTCGGCCCGAAGGCCGCGGGCTTCGCGCTCGCGATCCGGATCTTCAACACCGCGCTCGCCGGCCCCGCCTCGCCCGCCACCGGCTTCGCCGTGGCGCTCGCCGGGATCCCCTGGCCCGCCGTCATCGGGGTCGTCTCCGCCGTCACGATGACGCTCGGCAACTTCACCGCGCTCGGGCAGACGAACCTGAAGCGGCTCCTCGCCTACTCGTCCATCGCGCACGCGGGCTACACGCTCATGGGCCTCTCCACGGTCTCCGACCGCGGCGTGCAGGCCGTCATGATCTACATGCTCGTGTACCTCGTCATGAACGTGGGCGCGTTCCTGGTCGTGATCCTCGTCGCCGAGGCGACCGGCTCGGAGTCGATCCTCGACTACCGCGGCCTGTCCAGGCGCCACCCGGTCGCGGCGGTGGCGTTCGCGATCTTCCTGTTCTCGCTCACGGGGCTCCCGCCGTTCGCCGGGTTCGCGGGCAAGTGGTACCTGTTCTACGCGGTCTTCGAGCGGATCGACGGGCCTGGCGGAGGCTGGTACGCGTGGCTCGCGCTCATCGGCGCGCTCAACACGGCGGTCTCGCTCTACTACTACGTGCGCGTGGTGCGGGCGATGTTCATCGACGCGCCGTACACGGCCGACGCGCCGGCCATCCGCGCGCGCCCGGGCTACCAGCTGCTGCTCGGCGGGTTCTCGCTGGCCATCCTGGTGTTCGGGATCTGGTGGACGCCCATGATCCGCTGGACGCAGGCGTCGCTGCAGCTGTTCCGCGGGTAGGCGACCCCCGCAGCGCGCCGCGGCGAGCGGCCCGACCGGTTCCAGCCGGTCGGGCCGTTCTCTTTTCGCGTCCCGCGCGGGCGCCGCCCTCTAGGGCCTGCGAGCCTCGAGGCGCGCGAGGTCCGCCGCGCTCATCGTGACGTCGCCGAAGTGGCGGTCCGGCGAGATCTGCGGTCCGTGGAAGTCGGACCCCGCGGTGGGCACCAGGTCGAGCGCCTCGGCCGCGCGGCGGTACTTCTCGCGCACCGACGGGTTGTGGTCGGCGTGCAGCACCTCGACGCCCTCGACGCCGAACGCGCGCAGCCGCTCGAGATCCCCGCGCTCCAGCCCCGACACGCCGGGGTGGGCGACGGTGGTGGTCCCGCCCGCGGAGCGCACGAGCCGCACGGCCTCCTCGGCGTCGAGCCGGTAGCGCTGGACGTACGCCGGCCGGCCTTCGCCGAGGAAGCGGTCGAACGCCTCCTTCACGTCCACGACCGCCCCCGTCTCCACGATCGCCCGCGCCACGTGCGGCCGACCGATCGTCTTGCCGCCGCTGTACTTCTCGATGTCGTGGACCTGCAGCCGCACGCCGAGCGTGGAGAGCTTCTTCACGATCTGCTCCATGCGGGTGCGTCGCTGGTCCGCCAGGAAGTCCTCGAAGCGCCTCAGGGCCGCGTCCGCCGGGTCCACGAAGTGCCCGAGGAGGTGGATCTCGCGCCGGTCGAGGAACGCGGAGAGCTCGATCCCGGGCACGAAGCGGAGGCCGAGGCGCTCCGCGGCCTCGTTCGCCGCGGGCAGGCCCGCCACCGTGTCGTGATCGCAGAGCGCCCAGACCTTCACGCCGGCCGAGGCGGCGCGCGCCGCGACGTCGCCTGCGGCGAACTGCCCGTCGGACGCGAGGCTGTGCGAGTGCAGGTCGATGAGTCCGTCGGCGGTCGGCCCAGCCATGAAATGTCCACCTCGTGCGTGCTACAATATCGACTTCAAGCACAGCGCGCTCGGCGGGAGAGGTGGCGCGCGGGGAAGGCCTCGATGCAGCACGTACTGCGTATCTCGCGGAAGATCGATTACGGGCTCCGGGCGATGATCTACCTCGCCTCGATCCCGCAGGAGTCGGTGGTGCCCTTCCGGGAGATCGCGCGCCAGATGGACGTACCGGAGGACTTCCTCGCGAAGATCCTGAAGACCCTCGTCGACCAGAGCCTCGTGAAGTCCACGCGCGGCCCGCACGGCGGCTACGCCCTCGCGCGCTCGCCGAACGAGATCAGCTTCCTCGACGTCATCGAGGCGGTGGAGGGGCCGGTCGCCCTGAACGTCTGCCTCGACGGCGAGGACGCTTGCGGTCACTCGACCGCGTGTACCATGGTCTCGGTCTGGCGCCAGGGGCAGGAGCGGATGCTCGACGTCTACCGGCAGGCGAAGCTCGTCGAGCTCGCCTTCAAGCCGGCCGACGACGGCCAGATCGGCCTCGTCCAGCTCCAGCTCCAGTCGTCGGCGCGCGAGGCATGATCTAGGGGGGGGGGGGGCCCCCCCCCCGGGGGCCCCGCCCCCCGGGCCCCCCCCCCCGCGGCGGGGGCCCCGGGGCGGGG
>NZ_JALCZB010000098.1:8485-16607 GCF_022690745.1 Anaeromyxobacter sp. SG64
GGGCGCGCGGAATGACCGGGGGGGTAGGGCGCCCCCCCCCGGGCGCCCCCCCCCCCGGGGCCCCACCCCTGCTCGGCGGGTCCCGTGAGCCGTCGCGACGGGGTACTCCTCCCTGCTGGCGACATGGCCGCGCCCGCCTCCAGACCGCTGTTCCTTGACGCTCCCCGCGGCGGCCGATAACTTCCGCGCCCGCCATGGCCCAGAACTCCAAGGTTCTCCGGAAGAAGTACCTCTCCCGTCCGCCCGTCGAGCCGATGCGCCTCAGGCCGGGGATGTCGGTCGAGGATCTCGTCGACGTCTATCGCCGCGCGGGCGCCTTCAACGGCGGCCGGCTCGCGGAGGGCTGCGACCTGTTCGGCCGGATGATCGACTCGGGCGCGACGATCGCGCTCACCGTCACCGGCGCCATGGCGCCCGCGGGGGTGGGCGGCGCGATCCAGGCGATGATCGAGGCGGGCTTCGTGGACCTCGTCATCTCCACGGGCGCGAACCTGTACCACGACCTCCACTTCGCGCTGAAGCTGCCGGTCGTCCAGGGCCACTTCCACGTGGACGACAAGGAGCTGTACCAGGCGGGCATCGAGCGCATCTACGACGTGTTCATCACCGAGGACTCGCTCCTCGACACCGACGCCTTCGTGCGCGAGGCGCTCGAGAAGGCGCCCAAGGCGCTGCGCGCCCGCATCTCCACGCCGCAGCTCCACCACTACCTCGGCCAGCTCGTGAACCAGCAGGCGCCGCTGCCGGAGAAGAGCTGGGTCGCGACCGCCGCCCGGTACGACGTCCCGGTCTTCACCTCCTCGCCGGGCGACTCCTCGATCGGCATGAACGTCGCCGCCATGAAGCTCCGCGGCGGCGAGACCACGATCGACCCCGACCTCGACGTCCTCCAGTCGACGGCCATCGTCTACGACGCCAAGGTGAACGGCGTCGTCATCCTCGGCGGCGGCTCGCCCAAGAACTTCTACCTGCAGACCCAGCCGACCCTCTGGCAGATCCTCGACCTCAACCGCGGCGGCCACGAGTACGTCCTGCAGATCTCGACGGACTCGCCGCAGTGGGGCGGCCTCTCGGGCGCGACGCCCTCCGAGGCGATCAGCTGGGGCAAGGTGCAGGCGAACATGATGAAGAACCACGTCGTGGTCTACTCGGACACGACGATCGCAGCGCCGCTCGTGTTCGCGTACGCGCTCGCGACGCGCAAGAAGCGCAAGCCCAAGCGGCTCTTCAAGCGCCTCCCGGACATGTACGAGACGCTCCGCAAGGCCCACGTCAAGAAGCACCCGGGCTCGGACGCGCTGCCGGAGATGCGCGACTCGGGCAAGGCGAAGTCCGTCGGCCCTGGCCGCGCGCTGCCGCGCCGTTAGACGTCCTCCATGTCCTTCGACCCCTCCGCCGCCGCCCAGCCGGGCTCCGGCGTCTTCGGCCTCCCGCACTCGGAGGAGGACGCCGGCGTCGTCCTCGTGCCCGTGCCGTTCGAGGCCACCACCTCCTACGGCGGCGGCACGAACCGCGGCCCCGAGGCGATCCTGTCGGCGAGCCGGCAGGTCGACCTGTTCGACGTGGAGACCGGCCGCCCCTACGAGGCCGGGATCCACATGCTCGAGGTGCCCGCGGCCATCGCCCGGCTCGACGAGGAGGCGCGCGCCGCCGCGGCGCCGGTGATCGCAGCCGGGGGCGTCGTGCAGGGCCGGGACGACCTCGCCCGCGCCGCCCAGGCGGTGGATCGGGCGTGCGAGCAGGTGAACCGGTGGGTGGAGGAGCGCGTCGAGGGCCTGCTCGCGCGGGGCAAGCGCGTCGGCCTCGTCGGCGGCGACCACTCCACGGCGCTCGGCTGCATCGCCGCCCACGCGCGCCGCCACCCCGGGCTCGGCGTCCTGCACGTCGACGCCCACGCCGACCTGCGGGTCGCCTTCGAAGGCTTCACTTACAGCCACGCCTCGGTGCTCTACAACGCGGCGGAGCGCTGCCCGGACATCGGGCGGATCGTGCAGGTGGGGCTGCGCGACCTGTCGGAGGAGGAGCACGCGTACGCCGGCCGGTCGGGCGGGCGCATCGTGCAGCACCACGACGCGCAGCTCGCGCAGGCCCGCTTCGACGGCGAGCCGTGGACGGCCACCGTCCGGCGCATCCTGGAGCCGCTCCCGCGCGACGTCTACGTGTCCTTCGACGTGGACGGCCTCGATCCGACGCTCTGCCCGCATACGGGCACGCCCGTGCCGGGCGGGCTCTCGTTCCAGGAGGCGACGGCGCTCGTCGGCGGCATCGTGCGGAGCGGCCGGCGCATCGTCGGCTTCGACCTCGTGGAGGTCGCCCCCGATCCGGAGGGCGGCGAGTGGGACGGCAACGTCGGCGCGCGCCTGCTCTACAAGCTCGTCGGCTGGATGCTCCGCTCGCAGGCGGCCTGATCCTCGGACGGGCGAGGCGCTGACGCGGAGCGCCGTCGCGCCTCCCGCGCCGCTCGGGGTTGCGCGCGGCGGCCCCCGGGCCGACCGTTCCGGTGTGAAGCCGCCCCAGCCGCTCCGCCTGGACGAGCGCCCAGCCATCCCCACGCCGCGCGACATCGTCGAGCGGCTCTCCCGGTTCGTCGTCGGCCAGGAGCGCGCCAAGCGCGCGCTCGCGATCGCCGCGTACAACCACCTGAAGCGCACCGCCCTCCGGCGCACGCGCCGGCAGGTGCCCATCCGCAAGTCGAACGTGCTGCTCATCGGCCCGACCGGCTGCGGGAAGACGCACCTCGCGCGGAACCTCGCGCAAATCCTCGACGTCCCCTTCCACGTGGCCGACGCCACGGAGTTCACCGAGGCCGGGTACTACGGCAAGGACGTCGAGCTGATCATCACGGAGCTGCTCGCGAAGGCGGGGCACGCCGTCGAGGAGGCGCAGCGCGGGATCGTCTTCATCGACGAGGTGGACAAGATCGCCCGGCGGACGCAGGGGCACCGCAGCGGCGTCGGCTCGCGCGACATCGGGGGCGAGGGCGTGCAGCAGGCCCTCCTGAAGCTCCTCGAGGGGCGCGAGGTCACCGTCCCCCTCGACGCCGCTCCGCACTGGTCTCGCCAGGAGGCGATCCCGGTCGACACGACCGACGTGCTCTTCGTCTGCGCCGGGACGTTCACGGACGTCTTCGCCTACGCGGCCGAGGGGCGCGGCCTCGGCTTCGGCGCGCGCGACGGCCGCCGGCGCGCGGCGCGGGCGATCCGCCAGAAGGACCTCCTCGAGTACGGGATGCTCGCCGAGTTCCTCGGGCGGCTGCCGATCGTCGTCCAGCTGGACGAGCTCTCGCAGGAGGAGCTCCTCGCCGTCCTCACCGGTCCGCCCGACGCGATCGTGCGCGAGGTGAAGGAGCTGCTCTCGGCCGACGGCGTCGAGCTGACGTTCACCGACGGGGCGCTGAGGGAGATCGTGCGGTTCGCGACGGACCGCGGGCTCGGCGCGCGCGGCCTGCGCGGCGTCGTCGAGGAGGTCGTCGCCGATCTGCTGTTCGAGGCGCCGGAGCGGCGCGGCACGCGCGCGACGGTCGACGCGGCCTGGGTCCGGCGTCGCGTGGACAGGATCGACGCGGCGACGCTCCACTGAGGGACCTCAGCGCCGCTCGGGCTCGCCCTCCCCGCGCGTCCGGAACCGCTCGAGCGTCCTCGCGCCGTCCGGCGCGACGCGCTCGACGAGGTCGTACCGCCCCGCGAGATCCACGAGCTGGCTCGAGCGCAGCGCCCGCGAGAGCCCCTCGGGCGCGAGGCGGCCCGCGAGGGCGAGGATCGAGAGCAGCACCCAGGCGCCGAGCGCGCCCTTCACGCCGCCGAGGAGCGCGCCCAGCCCGCGGTCGGCCGGGCCGCGCACGGCGCGCGCGGCCGCGGTGCCGCGCAGCAGCGCGCCGCCGACGAGCGAGACCAGCGCGGAGACGCCGAGGAACAGGAAGGTGGGCGCGACGACGCGCGCCACGGGGGCGGAGGCGAACCGGCCGAGGCCGGCCGCCACGGGCACGGCCAGGTGGTGCGCGGCGAGGCCTCCGGCGGCCACCGCCGCGAGCTGGACCAGCTGCCGGAGGGCCCCCGACGACGCGCCCAGCACGGCGGCGAGCGCCACCGCCGCGAGCGCCGCGAGATCGATCGTCGTGCCGGTCACTTGATCTTGAAGGCGTCGCCCTTCGCGCGCCCCCTGTCGAGCTCGCGCTGCACCGTGGCGAGCTGTTCCTTGAAGCGGGAGTTCTCGGGCTCGTACATGAGCGCGCTCTTCAGCGCGCGCTCCGCGCCCTCGAGGCGAGCGGCCTCGATCTCGACGAGCGCCGCCGCGTAGAACTTCCGGCCGTTCGGCGTCTGCCCGAGCTGCTCCTCGAGCTTCCGCTTCTGCTCGTCCTTCACCGCGGCCTCCTCGACCTCGGTGAAGCGCAGCTTCGCGGCGCGGTCGGGCCCGGAGACGTCGGCCTGGTAGCGCGCGCGCTTCCGGTCGTCGCGGAGCACCGTGTACGCCTCGTTGATGCGCCGGTAGATCCGGCCGACGAGGTCGCGCAGGGCGGCGTTGGGGAACGCGGCGAAGCGGTCCGGGTGGTACGCGCGCGACTCGCGGTAGTAGGCGGCCTTGATCTCCGCGGGCGTGGCGCCCTGCGGGAGCTTCAGGATCGCGAAGTAGTCGAGCTGATCCAGCGCGCCGGCCAGCGTCTCCACCTCGATGAGGAACTGGGCGTCCATCGTCTTGCCTCCGTCGGCCTAGGCGCGCGGACCGTGGGCGAGCTCGAGCTCGGCGTTGTGGTCGATCGCCGCGCGGAGGTCCTGCTCCGAGAGCCCCGACGAGAGGCTGATCGTGGTGGAGGTGCGCTGGCCCGTCTCGAGGTCCGCGGCGGAGACGTTCACGATGCCGTTCGAGTCGATCTCGAACGTCACCTGGATCTGCACCGCGCCGCGCTGCGCCACCCGGAAGCCCTTGAACTCGAACTCTCCGAGGAGCTCGCAGCCCTCCGCGCGGTTCGACTCCCCCTGGTAGACGCGGATCTTCACGCGGTCCTGGCCGTCGCGGCTCGTCGTGAAGGTCTTCGACTTCTCGATGGGGATGGGGGTGTTCTTGTCGATGATCTTCTCGGTGAAGCCGCCCACGGTGCCGACGCGGAGCGACAGCGGGGTCACGTCGAGCAGGTAGCTCGCCTGGCCGTGCTCGGCGGCGTTCCGGTTCAGGAGCGCGTGCGCCTGCAGCGCGGCCCCGAGCGCGACCGCCTCGTCGGGGTCGATCCCGGACATCGGCTCCTTCTGGAAGTAGTGCCGGACGCTGTTGCGGACGATCGGCAGCCGCGTCGGGCCGCCGACCAGGATGACCGCGTCGACGTCACCCGCGGTGAGCCGCGCCGACTGGAGCGCCTCGTCGCAGACCTTGAAGGTGCGCTGGACGAGATCCATCACCATCCGGTTGAACTGGTCGGTGGTCAGCTTGCCGCGCAGGTCGAGCACCTCGCCCTCCGGCGACTGGCAGATCCCGGGGACGTGGATGCTCGCCACCCCGTCCCGCCCCACCTCGATCTTCGCGCGCTCGCCCGCCTCCTTCAGCATCTGCAGGCAGAACTTGTTCTGCCGGAGGTCGAGACCGTGCCGCGCGAGGAAGTCGTCCGCGAGCCACGTCATGATCCGGTCGTCGAAGTCGTCGCCGCCGAGGTACGTGTCGCCCGCGGTCGAGAGCACCTCGAAGACGTCCTTGCCGATCTCGAGGATCGACACGTCGAACGTGCCGCCGCCGAGGTCGTAGACGCAGATCTTCTGGGAGATGTCCCGGCCGAAGCCGTAGGCGAGCGCGGCCGCGGTCGGCTCGTTGATGATGCGCAGCACCTCGAGGCCGGCGATGCGGCCCGCGTCCTTCGTCGCCTGGCGCTGGTTGTCGTTGAAGTACGCCGGGCAGGTGATGACGGCCTTCTTCACGTCGCGCCCGAGGGCGGTCTCGGCGATCGCCTTCATCTCCTTCAGGACGAGCGCCGAGACCTCCGGCACGGCGAGGTCGCGGTCGCGCACCTGCAGGCGGACCGCGTTGTTCGGCCCCTCCACGATCCGGTACGGCATCACCGCCTGCGCCTTCTTCACCTCGTCGGAGAAGAAGAAGCGCCCGATGAGCCGCTTCGCCGAGTACACGGTGCTCTCGGCGTTCGTGATGATGTTCTTCTTCGCGTCGTTCCCGACGAGGACGGAGCCGTCCTCGAGGAAGGACACGACCGAGGCGTGCGTGCGATCCCCCCACTCGTTCGGGAGTACCTGCGGGGACGCGCCGGCCTGGGTGACGGCGGCGACGGCGCTGTAGCTGGTTCCGAGATCGATTCCGACCGCGATGTCGTCGCTCATGGATGTTGTCCAGCGGTTTCGCCGGGTTAGCGCATCCTAGCGGCGGCTTCGACAGGCTGTCAAACGAGCGACCCCCCCCTCGTGTGGGCGTTCGGCGACCGACGCCGGCCCCGAGGCGCGCCCCCGGTTATTACTGTTTCGAGTGGCGAGGCGATCTCTCGCCGCAGGGTTCGTCGACCCGAGGAGAACGGATACATGGGCGCGCTCGTCGCGGTCCTTCAGACCGATGACAGCTTGCTCCGGTGCCAGCTGGAGCGGCTCAGGTCGCACGTGTCGCTGCAGGGCGAGGGGGACACTCTCCCGCTGGCCTACGGCTTCGGCTACTACACGGCCGGGAACGTGCTGCTCGGGAAGCGTCCGTCGGGGGCGACCGCTCCGCTCTCCCTCCCCGAGCTCGTGGGGAAGGTCGACTCGGAGGCGCTGCTCGTCCACGCACGCCTCTCGTCCGGCCTCGCCTCCAAGGACGAGAACACCCAGCCGTTCCGCTACCGCCGCTGGCTCTTCGCGCACGCGGGGACCGTCGCGGGGTGGGAGGGTATCCGCCCCAGGCTCCTCTCGGCGATCCCCGACCACCTCCGCCGGCAGATCGCGGGGGAGAGCTCCTCCGAGCACGCGTTCATGCTGTTCGCGAAGCACCTCAAGGACGACGGCCGCCTCGACGACCTCGACCTCGACGCGGCCACCGCGGGCCGCGCGCTCGCGCGGACGGTGCGGCAGCTCGAGGCGTGGGCGCGCGAGGCGGGGGAGCAGAAGGCGAGCCGGCTCGTGTTCGTGGCGACGAACGGGCGGATCATGGTCGCGACGCGCCGGGGAGGACCGCTCTTCTACGCGCTCTACGAGGGCATCGTCCCGTGCCCCCTCGACGAGATCGGCCTCGACACGCCCGAGAGCGACCCGCGCGTGCGGCCGCACCGGCGGGTGAAGGCGGTGGCGTTCGCCACGCGGCTCCTCGCCCCCAACGGCTTCATCGAGGTCCCGGAGGGGAGCGTCGTCGCGGTGAGCCGCTCCCTGCAGGTGTCGGTGTCGAGCCTCAACGGTCCCTGAACGACAGTTCGAGATTCGCGCCACCTTCGGTGACGCGAATCACGCTGTCGTTCAGGGATGTTCGAACGGGGGCTGCGCCCTGAGGATTCGTCACATCTTCGGCTGCTGACCGGGGGAGCGGCTCTGGTCGGACTAGCGGCGCACCGCGCGCTCCGGCTGGGCATCGACGGGTCGGCACCCGCGCGCGCCGGGAACGCTCCGGGCGGAGCACTGCGGGCGGCAGGGCGGTGAGCGCCACCGGCGGGGGCGCAGGGGTTCGGAAGCCCGGAAGGACGCGAGCGGCGAGTCGACGCTCTAGCCGCGCGGCCATGCGAACCGGTCCTCGGTCCGCTGGAGCTTCGGCCAACTCCGGGGCGCCGCTGGGTCACTGCCCCCACATCCCCAGCTGCATGACGGGACGCAGAGGCGCCACGTCAGCGCGCGAGAGCGGTGTCGGCCTGTCGCTCGCATCGCGGCGGAAGCGATCCATGTGCTCGCGCCCGAAGGTGCTCTCCGCGTGAAGCAGATTGTGGGCTCGGCCTGACGGATCCCCTCAAATCAGCACACCTGAGCGGCAGCGATACGCTCTCGGAGTGAGTCCCATGGTTCTTCCGCCAGGGCGCCTTCGAGGAGGTCCGGCGCGTGGTCCGCGAGCACGAGTCTGCCCAGCATCGCCAACGAGAGGACCCGTCGTCTCCTAATCGTGTTCGCCTGATACCGCCTCTGAAGGTCCGCCGCCTCTGCCGCCAGGCCGAGCAGCACGTAGAGCACGTGAGCGAAGGCGG
>NZ_JALCZB010000099.1:0-16454 GCF_022690745.1 Anaeromyxobacter sp. SG64
CCTCCAGCGCGGGATGCGGAACCTGGGCGTGGGGCCGTTCGGCGGACGGCCGGCGGGCGCCCCGGCGCAGCCCGCCCCGCCGTCGGGAGCGCTCCCGCCCGGCGTCACGGGTGCGTCGCCGCCGGACGCCGATGGAGCCCTGCGCGAGGCGCTGCGCGCGGCCGCCCCGCGCGCGAGGGAGAAGGATCTCTTCGCGCGGCTGGGGCTCCCGGACGGCGCCGGGAAGGACGAGGTGAAGCGCGCCTTCCTGGACCTCGCGCGGCGGTTCCACCCCGACCGGTTCGCGAGCCCGTCGATGGCGGACCTGGCCGGCACGGTGCGCGAGCTCTTCTCCGCGGTGAACGAGGCGTACGAGGTGCTCTCCCACCCGAAGAAGCGCGCCGAGTACCTCGCGCGGCGGGCCGGGGCGGCGTCGGCGCACGACGAGGCGGCGCGCGCCGACTTCGAGAAGGGCGAGGCGTGCCTGCGCACGCGCGATCTCGCCCGGGCCCGGGCGTTCTACGAGGCGGCGGTCCGCGCCGATCCGAGGCCGGAGTACCAGGCGGCGCTCGCCTTCGCCTGCCTCTCCGACCCGCGCGCCCGGGATCGCGAGCGCGCTCGCGCGCTGCTCGAGGAGGCCACGAAGGACCCGGCCTGCGACCGCGCCTTCTACGTCGCCGGCCTCCTGGCGCGGGACGAGGGCGACGACGCGAGCGCCGAGCGGCTGCTCCGGGCCGCGCTCCGGACGAACCCGCGCCACGTCGACGCGGTGCGCGAGCTGCGCGCGCTCGCGACCCGCCGCGCCGACGGGCGCTGAGCCCGGATCGCACCGGCCGGCCGGGCGGTCGTCGCCTTGACTGACGCGCGAATCCCGGGCGAGATCAGCCGCGGCGGCGCCGGCGCGGCGCCGGAAAGGCGACACCTTGGCGAAGCAGCACCTGCTCCTCGTCGACGGCGATCCCAAGTCACTGCGCGTGATGGAGGTCTCGCTCAAGAAGGCGGGCTTCTCCGTCACGACCGCCGTGAACGGCCGCGACGCGCTCGAGAAGTGCGCCATCTCCCCGCCGGACCTCATCCTCTCGGACACCAAGATGCCCGAGATGGACGGGTTCGAGCTGTGCCGCCGGCTGAAGGAGGACGACCGCCACCGCGGGACGCCGTTCATCTTCCTGACCGGTCAGAAGTCGGTCGAGTTCAAGGTGAAGGGCCTCGAGCTGGGCGTCGAGGACTACCTGACGAAGCCCATCTACATCAAGGAGATCGTCACCCGCGTGAAGATCCTCCTCGAGAAGCGCGAGAAGGAGCGCCTCGAGAAGAAGGATCTCAAGGCGAGCTTCGCGGGGAACCTCTCCGACATGGGCGTCGTGGACCTCGTCCAGACGCTGGAGATGGGCAAGAAGTCGGGCGCGCTGCACGTGCGGAGCAAGCGGGGGGCGCTCGCCATCTGCTACTTCCGCGACGGCCGCATCGTCGACTGCGAGCTCGGCGGGAAGCTCTCCGGCGAGAACGCGTTCTACCGGCTGCTCAACTGGCAGGACGGGGACTTCGCGATCGAGTTCAAGCCCATCGATCGCGAGGAGCGCATCCCGGTGTCGACGCAGGGCCTCCTCATGGAGGGCATGCGCCGCATCGACGAGTGGGGGCGGATCGTCGAGCAGCTCCCCGCTCTCGACAAGGTGTTCGAGATCGACGACGCGCTCCTCGGCGAGCGGCTCGCGGAGATCCCGGACGACGTGAACGCGCTGCTCCGGCTCTTCGACGGCAGGCGGACCCTCGAGCACGTGGTGGAGGAGGCCGACTACGACGATCTCGCCGCCGCGGGCGTGATCTCCAAGCTCTTCTTCGAGGGGATCCTCCGCGAGGTCGCGGCGCCGCCTCCGCCCGCGCCCGAGCCGGCCACTGCGGCGCCCCGGGTCGCTCCCGCGGTCCGCGAGCTCCGCGCCGCGGAGGCCGCTCCTCCCGTCGCGCCGACCGCGGCGGAGCCCGACGGGGTGGACTGGTTCGCGGGTCCGGTCCCCCCGACGCCGCGCCCTGCGCGGCCGGAGCCGGCGGCCGCGGCCGAGCGCGCGGAGGCGGAGCGCTCCACCGAGCCTCACGCCCGTCCGCCCGAGCAGCCCGCCCCCACGCCGCCTCCGGGCGCGTTCCAGCCGGGGAAGTACTCGATGCCGCTGCCGCCGCCGGGCACCCTCCCGCTGCCGCCGTCGCTGGCCACGCCGAGGGCGAGCGCACCGCGGGCCCCGGCGTCACCCCCCACGCCCGCGCCCACCGATCCGCTGCGCGAGGCCGCTCGGAGCTCGCTCCCGCCCCGCCGCCCCCGCGCGCCGCTCGCGCTCGCCGCGGCCGCGGTCGTCGCCGTGGGGGGAGGGGCCTTCCTGGCGCTGCGCGGGGGGAGCACGGGCGCTGGGCCGACCGCGACCGCCGCCCCCACGCCGGCCACGACCCCGCCCCCGCAGACGGTGGCCGCGTCACCGACCCCGACCGCCGCACCGGCCGCGATCCCGACCCCGGCTCCGGCTCCGGCTTCGGCTCCGACCCCCGCCGCGCTCCCATCCTCCGAATCGAGCCCGCCCTCGACGGCTCGCGAGCCCGCCGCCGCGGAGCAGCTCCCGGAGGCGCCGCCGCCGCCCGCGCCGCCCGCTCCCGCAAGCGCCCGCTCCGAGGACGCCGACTACCGGCGGTTCCTCGCGAGCGCCGAGCGCAAGTACGATGCCGGCCGGTTCGTGGACGCGATCGCGGACTACCGGCGCGCGGTCGCGCTGCGGCCGACCGGCCCTGCGAACGTCGGCCTGGCGCGCGCGCTCTACGACGCGAACCGCTCGGCAGAGGCGCTGCACGCGATCGAGGACGCCATCGCGGTCGACGGCCGCTACGCTCCCGCCTGGCTCCTGCTCGGCGAGCTCAAGCAGGCGGAGGGGAAGGTCTCCCAGGCGCGCGCCGCCTACCAGCGATTCCTCCAGCTCTCGCCCAACGGAGAGCAGTCGCGCGCAGTGCGCGAGATCCTCGCGAAGCAGCTCAGGTAGTCCCGGCGCGTTCCGCGGCCGGCGAGCCGTCGAGTGGGGGCGAACCCGCTCGCGCCCGCCGCCCGGCCGGGTTAGGTTCCGGCCGCGATGAAGATCCTCGCCATCGAGACCTCCTGCGACGAGACCGCGGCCGCCGTGGTCGAGGATGGGCGGCGCGCGCTCGCCGACGTGGTCGCCACGCAGATCGAGATCCACCGCCGCTGGGGCGGGGTCGTGCCGGAGCTGGCGAGCCGGAACCACGTCGTCCAGGTGATGCCCGTCGTCGACGAGGCGCTCTCGCGGGCGGGGGTGGGGCCGGACGGGATCGACGCGATCGCGGTCACGAGCGGGCCGGGCCTCGTGGGCGCGCTCCTCGTCGGCGTCCAGGCCGCCAAGGCGCTCGCGCTCGCCTGGCAGAAGCCGCTCGTGCGCGTGAACCACCTCGAGGGCCACCTCGTGGCGGCCTTCCTCTCCGAGACGGCGCCGGCGTTTCCGTACCTCGGCCTCGTGGTGTCGGGCGGCCACACGTCGCTCTACTCCGCGGAGCGCTTCGGAGCGTACCGGCTCCTCGGCCAGACCCGCGACGACGCCGCAGGCGAGGCGTTCGACAAGGGGGCGAAGCTGCTCGGCCTGCCGTACCCCGGCGGCATCGCGATCGACCGGCTCGCCAGGGAAGGCGACGCCCGCGCGATCCGCTTCCCGAAGGCGATCGTGAAGGGCTCGGAGCTCGACTTCAGCTTCTCGGGCCTCAAGACCTCGCTCCTGCACCACGTGAAGAAGCACGGGGTGCCGGAGGGCAGGGGGCTCGCGGACCTGTGCGCGAGCTACCAGGAGGCCATCGTCCGCGCGCTCGTCGAGAAGGCGTTCCGCGCGGCGCGCCGCCTCCAGTTCGACCGGCTCGTCCTCGCCGGCGGCGTCGCCGCGAACAGCCGGCTGCGCGCGGCGGTGTCGGAGAAGGCGGCCGAGTACGAGGGCATGGAGGTGTTCCTGCCCGCCCCCAGGCTCTGCACGGACAACGCGGCGATGATCGCCGTCGCCGGCACGCACGCGTTCCTCCGCGGCGAGCGCGCGGGCTCGGACCTCAACGCGGACCCCGCATGGCGCCTGTGACGAGCGCACCTCCCGCCGCCGCGGCCCGCTACCCGAGCCCCCGCGCGCTCCTCGAGAAGTACGGGCTCCGCGCGAAGAAGAGCTGGGGCCAGAACTTCCTCGGCGACGAGGCGATCCTGGACGACATCGCCCGCCTCGCCGCGCCGCGCGCCGGCGATCGCGTGGTCGAGCTCGGCGCCGGCCTCGGCCACCTCACCGCCCGGCTCCTCGCCCGCGGCGCGGAGGTGATCGCCGTCGAGCGCGACCGGGACATGGCCCGCGTCCTGCGCGGGGAGCTCGGCCAGCGCGTCCGGCTCCTGGAGGCCGACGCCGCGCGGATCGACTACGGGGAGGTCGCGCGGGCCTTCGAGGCGCCGGCCGCGCCCGCGGGCTCCGCTCGGCGCCTCGCGGTCGTCGGCAACCTGCCGTACCACCTCACGAGCCCGATCCTCTTCTCGCTGCTCGACCAGCTCGACCACGTCTCCCGCGCGGTCTTCCTGCTGCAGCGCGAGGTGGCCGAGCGGCTCGCGGCGGCGCCGGGGACCCGCGACTGGGGGCTCGCGTCGGTGCTCCTGCAGCGGGAGGCCGACGTCTCCGTCGAGCGGATCGTCCCGCCGGGCGCGTTCCTGCCGCCGCCCAACGTGGAGAGCGCCGTGCTCTGCGCGCTCTTCCGCCCGCCCGGCGACGCGCTCCGCGTGGCGGATCCGGCCCGCTTCCGCCGGCTCGTGAAGGCCGGCTTCGCCCAGCGCCGGAAGACGCTCGCCAACGCGCTGCGCGCCGGTCGCGTGGTGCCGGACGACGCGCTCGCTCGCGCGCTGGAGGCCGCGGGCATCGACCCCTCCCGCCGCGGCGAGACCCTCACCGTCGCCGAGTGGGCCGCCCTGGACCGCGCTCTGGGGACCTAGACCTCAAATCGGACCGAACACCCGCGAGGCGCACGAGACGGGAGCCGAGACGGCACCCGCAGCGAGGCGCGCCGAGGCGCTCCTTCGACGGGAGCCGCGCCCAGCGGCGCCTGGCAGTGCGCCGCAGGCGCAACGAGCGAGGACGCCCGTCGCAGGCCCGCGCTCGAGATCGAACGCGGCGCGAGGCGCACGAGACGGGAGCCGAGGCGGGCAACCGCAGCGACGCGCGCCGAGGCGTACTGCTTCCGTACGCCGCAGGCGCAAGGAGCGAGGACGCCCGCCGCAGGCCCCGTATCGTGCGCCGTAGCAGTTCACGGGCGCCCACCCGCTATCTCCGCCCGCCCTACCCCTTCAGTCGGGAGGGCGCCCGTGAAACTCGACGGCCGCTAGGGGCCGAACGTCGTGCGCGCGGTGGCGAGGAGCAGGCTCATGCCGCGAGCGCCGTTCTCGCCGAGGTAGTGCTGGAAGGCGACCGGGTCGAGCCGCATGGACTCGACCGTCCTCGCGACGATCGCGTCGTAGCTCGGCGCGTTCGGCTTCTTGAGCTCGAGCGCGATCTTGAGGATGGCGCGATGGAAGGCCGGGTCGACCCGGGCCTCCACCGTCTCCCGCACCGTCACGGACCGCTCCCGCGTCGCGACTCGGCTGGCCATCTCGCGCTGCCTCCCCATCCCTCGTCCGCACTGCAAAAGTGCTGCGACGATACGTGACGTGACATCGCCTGTCAACGGACACCCTGATCCCAGGATCACGGGATCCACGATCATTTTGTCACGGTCTCGGTCGAACGGCGCGCCCCGCGTCCAGTCGCCGCGCTGCCTTGCGACCCCCGCCCCGCCGTGGCAAGCTGCCACGCTTTCGCGCATCCGGAATGGAACGACCCAGGTACATCGCGGTCGAGGGGCCCATCGGCGTCGGCAAGACGACGCTCGCGCAGGTGCTCTCCGAGCGGCTCGGGGCGCGCCTCGTGCTCGAGCACGCCGAGGAGAACCCGTTCCTCGCGAGCTTCTACGGCGACCGGCGCAAGCACGCGTTCCAGGCCCAGCTCTTCTTCCTGCTCTCGCGCTTCCAGCAGCAGCAGGCCCTCTTCCAGCAGGACCTGTTCACCCAGTCCACGATCGCGGACTACCTGTTCGCGAAGGACCGGATCTTCGCCGCGCTCACCCTGTCGCCCGACGAGCTGGCGCTGTACGATCGCGTGTACGAGCTGCTCGGGCCCCGCATCGTGAAGCCCGATCTGGTCGTGTACCTGCAGGCGCGGACCGACGTGCTCGTCTCCCGTGTCCGCAGGCGCGGCCGGGATTTCGAGCGATCCGTCGATTCGTCCTACCTCGAGACGCTCGCCAAGGCGTACGGTGACTTCTTCTTCCACTACGACGAATCGCCGCTCCTCGTCGTCAACACGAGCGACATCGATCTCGAGCAGAACCCGCAGGATCTCGAGGCGCTCCTGGCCGTGATCCGGCGGCACCGCAAGGGAACCCAGCATTACGTGCCCATGGGCACGCCAACGTATTAAGGATAACGAACCTCGCCAATGGGCAGGACCCCGCCACGGGGCCTACACCGGAGGAAGCGAGCCATGTCCAGCCAGACCGCGCCGCGAAAGCGGGTCACCGTCCACGAGCTTCGCAGGATGAAGGACGCCGGCGAGAAGATCGCCGTCGTCACCGCCTACGACGCGACCGCCGCCCGCCTCGCCGACGCCGCCGGCGTCGACGCCGTGCTCGTCGGCGACTCGCTCGGCATGGTGGTGCAGGGCCAGGACTCGACCCTGCCCGTCACGCTCGAGCACATGATCTACCACTCGGCCGCCGTGCGCCGCGGCCTCGCCCGCGGGGCCGGCCGGGCCCACCTCGTCGGCGACCTGCCCTTCGGCAGCTACCAGGCGAGCGCCGACGACGCGGTGAAGGCGGCGGTGCGCCTCGTCGCGGAGGGCGGGGTCGAGGCGGTGAAGCTCGAGGGCGGCGCCGAGTTCGTCGAGGTGATCCGCCGCATCGTCCGCGCCGGCGTGCCGGTGATGGGGCACATCGGGCTCACCCCGCAGTCGGTCCACCGCATGGGCGGCTACGTGGTGCAGGGGAAGGACTCGGAGAAGGCGCAGCAGCTCCTCCGGGACGCGCGCGCGCTCGAGCTCGCGGGCTGCTACGCGGTCGTGCTGGAGTGCATCCCCACCGAGCTGGCGCGCATCATCTCGAGCCAGCTCCGCATCCCGACCATCGGCATCGGCGCAGGCCCGCACTGCGACGGGCAGGTGCTCGTCCTGAACGATCTCCTCGGCATGGACGACGCGTTCACGCCCAAGTTCGTGAAGCGCTTCGGCGAGATCGGGCAGGCGGTCACCGCCGCCCTGGGCGCGTACGTCGGCGAGGTGAAGCGCCGCGCGTTCCCCGACGACGCGCACAGCTTCCACTCCTCGTCGGTGCGGCTCGTCCCGGTCGCGGCGGAGCAGGACGAGGACGACTCCGAGCCCTCCGGCGGCGTCATGGGCGCACCGGTGTAGCCTCCCCGCGCGCCGCGCCCGGCGCCACGAAAGCCAGCCAGCCCTCCCGAGATGAAAGCACCCGAGCTCATCACCGATCCCGCCGTCTGGCAGGCGCGCTGCTCCGCGGCGCGCGACGGCGGCGCCCGCCTCGCGCTCGTCACGACGATGGGGTTCCTCCACGACGGCCACCTCTCGCTCATGCGTGAGGCGCGCGCGCGCGCGGACGCCGGCGGGCGGCGCGGCCTCGTGCTCGCGTCGATCTTCGTGAACCCCACGCAGTTCGGGCCGAACGAGGATCTCTCCCGCTACCCCCGCGATCTCGAGGGGGATCTCGCCAAGTGCGCGTCGGCCGGCGTCGACTGGGTCCTCGCGCCGACCGACCCGAGCGCGATGTTCCCTCCCGATCACCAGACCTGGGTGACGGTCGAGCGCGCGTCGCAGGGGCTGTGCGGCGCCTCGCGGCCGGGCCACTTCCGAGGCGTCGCGACGGTGGTCGCGAAGCTGCTCAACCTGTCCCGGCCGCACGTCGCGCTCTTCGGGGAGAAGGACTTCCAGCAGCTGGCGGTGATCCGCGCGATGACGCACGACCTCGCGATGGGGGTCGAGATCGTGGGGATGCCCATCGTGCGCGAGCCGGACGGGCTCGCCCGCTCCTCGCGGAACGCCTACCTGTCGAGGGAGGAGCGGGAGCGGGCGCTCTCGCTCTCCCGCACCCTGCGCGAGGCGGCGGACGCCGCGCTCCGCGGCGAGCGGGACGCGGCGGCGCTCGTGGCGCGGGCCCGGGCGCGCCTCGACGCCGCGGGCCTCCGCGTGGACTACGTGGAGATCGTCCACCCCGACTCGCTCGCGCCGGTCGCGCGGGCGGAGCGCGGGAGCGTGATGCTGGTCGCGGCCTACGCCGGGGCGACGCGCCTCATCGACAACCTCCGGCTGCCATGAGCGCGAAGGCCACCGGCGGCGCGCGAGGCGCGGAGGGCGAGAAGATCGTCGCGACGAATCGTCGCGCCCGCTTCGACTTCTCCATCGAGGACTCGTGGGAGGCGGGGCTCGTCCTCACCGGCAGCGAGGTGAAGTCGCTCCGGGAGGGGAACGTGAACCTCTCCGACGCCTACGCGCTGCCCAGGGGCGACGAGCTCTTCCTCGTGAACTGCCGGATCGGCGAGTACAAGCAGGCGGCGCACTTCGGCCACGAGCCGCTGCGCGACCGGAAACTCCTCATGAGCCGGGCCGAGCTCGACCGCGTCCGCGGCAAGGTCGAGCAGCGCGGCTACACGCTCGTCCCGCTCAGCCTCTACTTCAAGGGCGGGTGGGCCAAGGTCGAGCTCGGTCTCGCGAAGGGGCGCGCCCACGAGGACCGGCGCCACGCCATCGCGGAGCGCGAGACGAAGCGCGAGATGGACCGCGCGCTCTCCCGCCGACGGCGCTGACGTCGCGCTCCGCCGGGTCCCGGCTCACCGGGCGCTCGCAGGCCCTGCCGCTCCCTCCACCGGGTGGTACCCGCGCCTCTCGTTGGGGCGCGCGCTCCGGGGAGCGGCTCTGCTCTGCTAGCTTGGACCGGGCGACATGTTCGATCGCCTGACGCTCACCCACGACATCGTCGACATTCGCGGCGCGCTCGTCGCGCGGCGCGGGACGGTGATCTCTCCCGAGTCGATCGCGGACGCGGCCCACCGCGCGCCGGCGCTGCCCCGCCGCAGGCTCGCCGAGACCGAGCTCGCGCGGGACGTCGACGCGCCGCTCGGGGCGGCGGAGTACCGGCACCTCTTCCACGGCGACGCGGTGCGCGAGGCCGTGGCGCGCGCCCTGGGCAACGCCCTCTTGCCGGACGTGCTCGTCGAGGAGCTCGTCGCGGCGCGGCGGGAGGCCGCCGCGGTGCACGCGCACGCCTTCGCCGCCGCCGCCGCCGCGGTGCGGATGCTCCTGTCGGCGGTGGGCACGGCGCGCGGCGTCCCCGACCTCGCCGCCGCGGCCCTGCTCCACGATCTCGGCATGCGACACCTCCCGCCGCGGCTCCTCGCGCCGGCCGAGCGGCTCTCGCGAGAGGACGCGCTGCGTGTGGCGGCGCACCCGCTCACGGGGGCGTATCACCTCGCGACCGTGCTCGGCGCTCACCCCGCGGTCGCCGCGGCGCGCAGCCACCACTGGCGCTGCGGGCAGGGCTACCCCGCGCTCGGCGTGGCGCCCTCGCGCTCCATCGAGGTGGTCTCGGTCGCGAGCGCCTTCGCGGCGCTCACCCAGCCGCGCGCCTTCCGCTCCGCCGCCTACAGCGCGCGCGGCGCGGCGGACGTGCTCGTCTCGGAGGCCGCCCTCGGGCACGCCGACACGAACACCGTCCGGCTGCTCGTGCACGCGCTCCGCGGCGGCCGGGGCGACCCGCGCGCGGTGAGGTTCGGGCACGTGCGCGAGGGGCACGCGCCGGAGCACAATCGATACGCACCGGTCGAGGTGCCGGCGCGGGCGTATGTCTGATTGAGCGCCGCTCGGCGACCCTCCGCGTCAGTCCTTCCAGAGCCCCGACGCGCGGCGGAGCGTCTCCCACGAGTAGATGCCGGTGTCGTGGCCGTCCGACCAGCGGATCCGGAGCGCGTAGTTGCCCACCGCCTCGAGGCCGAGCGGGCGGATGTCGGAGGGGATCGTGGTGGGGTCGAGGAGCTTCCGGCCCGTGCCCTCCTCGACGCAGCCTGCGCAGGGGCAGAAGTCGCGGAGCAGGTGGTTCGGGAGCGTCACCTCCGGCCCGCCCCGCCAGAGGATGCGGACGCCGCCGTCGACGAGGTCGATCGCCTCGGGCGGTTCGACGTCCTGCTTCTTGAACGACACGCGATCGAGGAGGCCCATGCGCCGCTCTACATGGCGCGGCGGTGGCGGCGCGTCAAGCCGTCCGCGCCAGCGCCACCGCGAGCGAGGAGCGGTCCTCGAGCGGCCCGAGGCAGGGGCGGGCGTCGGCGGTCCAGAGCTCCGAGGTCGCGAGCTCCCGGGTCAGCCGCAGCACCGTCGAGGAGCGCGTCCCGTACGCGGGGTCCATGTGGATGCAGGTCGCGGCGCCGGAGGCCGCGGCGCCGCGCGGGGGCACGGGGTCGCCCTCCGGGGCGTGGACGGTGAGCACCTCGCGCAGCCGCTCGACGCCGGGGTCGAGCGGCCAGCGCGCCCGCACGAGCGCCGCGCGCGGGCAGCGCCCGTCCCAGGCGTTCTCGGTCACGACGTGCAGGCCGGGGCCGAGCGCCTCGACGCCCGCGCGCTCGCCGTCGTACCACCACAGGAAGGCGGAGCGTGCGTCGGCGACGACGAGGTGGAAGGGGTTCCAGGCGTCCGGCCGGACGGCGCCGAACGCGGCGCGCGCGCCCTCCGCCGACCCGGCCGCGAGGGCGAGGGGCACGAGCTCGCCGCGCGAGCGGCGCGCGAGGTCGGGGTACCAGTCGAGGGGGGCGTGGTAGTTCGTGAGCGCGGCGACGACGCCCGTCCGCGAGAGGCCGATCCAGGTGCCGCCGCCGAGCGCGTCGAGCGGCGCGGCGTAGCGCTCGCCGCCCGGGAGCGCACGGAGCGCCCAGCCTTCCGACGGCCGCCCGAGCCGCTCGTCGCGGTTCGCCGCCACCACCACCGGCCAGCGGCGATCCGTCCCCAGGGCGACTGCGAGGGTGCACATTCGACGACGAGCTTAACGGCCCGAGCAGGGAAGCGCCCGTCGGGAAACGGCGGGGAGGGGGCCCGGCCGCCGAGCGGCCGGGCCCGCTGGGCCGTGTGATCTCGCTACTGCACCTTCCGCGCGGAGCGGACGCGCTCGAGCAGGATCTCGCGCTGGAGCGCGATCGGCCGCGGCAGCGTCTTGCCGAGCTTGTCGAACCACTCCTCCTGCGACTCGAGCTCCTTCTCCCACTCGCCCAGATCGATCCGGGTGGCGGCGGCGACGGCCTCGGGCTTCGCGTCGATGCCGGAGAGGTCGAGGTCGCCCGCCTTCGGCGTGTAGCCGAGCAGGGTCTCCTGCGCGCCCACGCGGCCAGCGGCGCGATCGAGCATCCACTTCAGCACGCGCATGTTGTCGCCGTAGCCCGGCCAGAGGAACTTGCCGTCGGCGCTCTTCCGGAACCAGTTCACCATGTAGACCTTCGGCGGGTTCGGGATGCGCGACTGCATGTCGAGCCAGTGCTGGAAGTACGAGCCGGCGTCGTAGCCGCAGAACGGCAGCATCGCCATCGGATCGCGGCGGACGACGCCGACCGCGCCGGTGGCGGCGGCGGTGGTCTCGGAGCCCATCGTCGCGCCGAGGTAGACGCCGTGCGTCCAGTTGAAGGCCTCGAGGACGAGCGGCACGGTGGTGGAGCGGCGGCCACCGAAGATCAGCGCCGAGATGGGCACGCCCTTGGGATCGTCGACGAAGGGCGAGAGGGCCGGGTTGTTCCGCGCCGGCGCCGTGAAGCGGCTGTTCGGGTGCGCCGCCTTCTCGGTCGAGCCCTTCTTCCAGGGCTGTCCCTTCCAGTCGATGAGCTCGGCGGGCGGCTCGGTGTCCCAGCCCTCCCACCAGATGTCGCCGTCGGCGGTGCGCGCGACGTTCGTGAACAGCGTGTCCTTGCGGACCGAGTCCATCGCGTTCGGGTTCGTCTTGCGGTTCGTGCCCGGCGCGACGCCGAAGTAGCCGTTCTCCGGGTTCACCGCCCAGAGCCGCCCGTCCTCGCCGACGCGCATCCACGCGATGTCGTCACCGACGGTGCGGATCTTCCAGCCCTTGTACGCGGCCGGCGGGATCATCATGGCGAAGTTGGTCTTGCCGCAGGCCGACGGGAACGCGGCGGCGACGTACTGCTTCTCGCCCTGCGGGCTCTCCGCCTCGAGGATGAGCATGTGCTCGGCGAGCCAGCCCTCGTTCTTCGCGAGGTAGCTCGCGATGCGGAGCGCGAGGCACTTCTTGCCGAGGAGGGCGTTGCCGCCGTAGCCCGAGCCGATCGACCAGATCGTGTTGTCCTGCGGGAAGTGGCAGATGAAGCGCCTGTCGGGGTTGCAGTCGGCCACGGAGTGGAGGCCGCGGTTGAACTCGTCCGACTGGCCGAGCCGGTCGAGCGCGACCTTCCCCATGCGCGTCATGATCCCCATGTTCAGCGCGACGTAGACGGAGTCGGTGAGCTCGAACCCGACCTTCGAGAACGGCGACGCCGCCGGGCCCATGATGTACGGGACGACGTACATCGTGCGGCCCTTCATCGAGCCTTCGAACAGCTGGCCGAGCTTGTGGTAGGCCTCCTTCGGCGCCATCCAGTTGTTGGTGGGCCCGGCCTCCTCGCGCGTCGGCGTGCAGATGAACGTGAGGTGCTCGACCCGCGCGACGTCGTTCGGGTTCGAGTGGTGGTAGTAGCAGCCCGGCCACTTCTTCTGGTCCAGCGGGATGAGGACCTTGGCCGCGACGGCTTCCTCCGTGAGGCGCTTCTTCTCGGCCTCGGAGCCGTCGCACCAGTACACGCGGTCGGGCTTGCAGAGCTTCGCCATCTCGTCGACCCAGCCGAGGAGATGAGGGTTCGTCGTGGGGCGATCGGAAGAGGTAGCCATCCCGTGGTTTCCTTTTTGGGGTTGGGTCGGAAAGTGGTCGAGTATCGCCGAGGTCCGAGCTGGGCGGGGGCGGGCCAAGCTAGCGCACGGAGGGAGCTACGTCGACCCCCGCCTTCCGATCCGGGGCTCCATAATCTCGGCCGGACGAGTCGGCGGGTAAATCCCGGATGGCCCGGCCGGATGGGCCGTTTCGCGGGGGTTCCGCGACCCTCTCCTGCCCCGTAGCTTCCCGGAATGACGCGCCATGCGCACGGGCCCACGATCCTGCCGGACGGGCGGGTTCGCTTCGAGGTCTGGGCCCCGAAGATGAGGAGTGTCTCGGTCCGCATCGACGGCCTGGAGCACCCGCTGCACGCCGAGCCGGGCGGCTGGTTCGCCGGGGACCTCGCGGCCGGAGACGGGACGCGCTACGCGCTCGTGCTCGAGGACGGGCGCGTCCGGCCCGATCCCGCCACCCGCCGCCAGCCGGACGGGGTGCACGGCGCGTCGGAGGTGTTCGATCCGCGCCGATACGCGTGGCAGGACGCAGGCTGGCGGGGGCTCCCGCAGGACGCGCTCGTGCTCTACGAGCTGCACGTCGGGACGTTCACGGCCGAGGGGACGCTCGACGCGGCGGGGGAGCGGCTCGGGGAGCTCCTCGACCTGGGCGTGAGCTGCGTCGAGCTCATGCCCGTCCAGCCTTTCCCGGGAGCCCGGAACTGGGGCTACGACGGCGTCGAGCTCTACGCGGTCCACGAGGCGTACGGCGGCCCCGCGGCGCTGCAGCGCTTCGTCGACCGCGCCCACGGCCTCGGCCTCGCGGTGTGCCTCGACGTCGTCTACAACCACCTCGGTCCCGAGGGGAACTACCTCGCGGAGCTCGGCCCCTACTTCACGAACCGTCATCGAACGCTCTGGGGCGACGCGCTCGATCTCGACGGCGACGGCTCCGGGCCGGTGCGCGGGTTCATGATCGGCGCGGCGGTGCAGTGGATCCGCGACTTCCACGTGGACGCGCTGCGCCTCGACGCGACGCACGCCATCCTGGACGACTCGCCCGTGCACCTCGTCGCGGAGCTCGGCGAGGCGGTCCGGGCGGCCGGCCGCGACGCGGGGCGCGAGGTGCACGTCATCGCGGAGAACGACGAGAACGACCGCGAGGTGCTCGACCCGCCGCCGGGCGGCTGGGGGGCCTCGGCGGTCTGGGCGGACGACCTCCACCACGCGCTCCACGCTCTCGTCACGGGGGAGCGGAAGGGCTTCCTCGGCGACTTCGGCGGCCCCGACGACGTCCGCCGGGCACTCGCGGAGGGGTTCGTCTACCAGGGCCAGTGGTCCGGCTACCGGAAGCGGCCGCACGGCACCGACGTCGCCGGCCTCGCGCCCGTCCGGTTCGTCACCTGCGTTCAGAATCACGATCAGGTGGGCAACCGGCCTCACGGCGAGCGGCTCTCCGCCCTCGTCCCCTTCGACGCCCTCTACCCGCTCTCCACGCTCGTCGTGCTGGGCTCGGGGTTGCCGCTCCTCTTCATGGGCGAGGAGTACGGGGAGGACCGGCCGTTCCCGTACTTCACGAGCCACACGGATCCCGCGCTCGCCGCGGCGGTCTCGGAGGGGCGCAAGAACGAGTTCATCGCCGAAGGAGCCGGGGAGATCCCCGACCCGCAGGCGGAGGAGACCTTCCTGCGCGCGAAGCTCTCGCACCGCCGGGACGGTCGGCACGGCGCGCTCCGCGGGCACTACCAGCGGCTCCTCGCGCTCCGGCGGGCGCACCGCGTCGAGATCGCGCGCGCCTGGCCGCGCGTCGAGCGCGAGGGGACCGCCTACACGCTCCACCGGCCGGGGCTCGTGGTGCGCGCCAACCTCGGACCCGAGCCCGCGGGAGGCCTCGCGCCCTGGGGCGTCGCGATCGAGCAGCCGGGTGCGCCCCGAGCGCAGGGCGGCGAGGGAGGGGAGGGCGAGCTCCGCGCGCAGGCCGCGGCGAGCGGGGATCCTCCGCACGCCTTCGAGACGGAGCCGGGGGAGGGGCTCGCTCCGCGCGGCTGAGAGACGCCGAGGGGCCCTGCTCGCGCTCCGCGCCCGACCCCGAGCGCGGGCCCGCCTGCGGTCGGCCAGGACCCTCGCGCCCGAAGCGACCGCGCCCGCTCCCCCGGCGAGGCCGGGACGAGCGGGCGCGCAGGGCGGCGGCGAGGAACGCCGCTACTTCTTCTCGAGCTTCTGCCGGAGCAGATCGCCGAGCGTGCCGAAGCCCTTGCCCGACGGGCGGGGGACGGACCTCTGGTACTCGGCCGCCTCGGCGCGCTCCGCGGCATCCTCCGCGCCGGTCTTGGACAGGCGGATGCGGTGCTGCTCGTCGATCGCGAGCACGAGCGCGCGGAAGCCGTCGCCCACCTTGAACGACTTGCGGAGATCGGACCCGCGCGGCGTGCCGCTCTCGCTCGCGGGCACGAGGCCGCGGCCGCCGGCGAAGCGGACGAACACGCCGAAGCTCTCGATCTTGTCGACCGTGACCTCGACCACGTCGCCCGCCTTCGGGGGCGGCGGCGGCGCGGGGCGAGCCGGCCGCTCGCCCGCGGGCGCCGCGACCGGCTCCGGCCTCGGCGCGAGCGACTTCACCGAGAGGCCGATGCGCTCGCCCTTCTTCGGATCCTCGTCGATGCGGAGCACCTGCACCTGCACGGCGTCGCCCGACTTGAGGAGGTCCTGCGGCTTCGAGACGCGATCCCAGGACAGCTCGGAGACGTGGACGAGCCCCTCGACCCCGCCGATGTCCACGAACGCGCCGTAGTCCTGCACGCTCGTGACGACGCCCTCGAAGACGGCCCCCGGGGCGAGCCGCTCGCGCGTGGCGCGCGCCTTCTCGGCGCGCTCCTCCTCGAGGAGGGCCCGGCGGGAGAGCACGCAGTCGCGCGCGTCGGCGCGCTGCACCCTGAACAGGAGCTTCTGGCCGACGAAGGTCGCCGGGTCGCCCACGAAGCGCACGTCGATCTGCGACATCGGGCAGAAGGCGCGGACGCCGTGGACCTCGACCTCGAGGCCGCCCTTGTTCGCCGCCTTGACGAGCCCCTCCACGGGCAGGCCGGTCTGGGCCGCCTCGATGACCGCCTCGCGCGCGTGATCCCGCGTGGCGCGCGCGTGGCCCTTCGAGACGATGACGCCCCGGTCGTCGGCGTGGATCACCACCGCGTCGAGGATGTCGCCCTCGCGCGCGGTGACGTTCCCCTCCGCGTCCTTGAGCTCGGCGACCTCGATCATCGCCTCGGCGACCCCCGAGCCGAGCTCCAGGAACGCCACGTCGTGGCCGAGCTGGATGATCTTGCCCGCGACCTTCTCGCCCACCTGGAAGCGGCGGCGGGGCGCCGCGCCCTCGGAGGCGAGCATGTCCGCGAAGGAGCCCTCGTCCGGCATCGCCAGCTCGGGGGCCGGCGGCGGCTCGGGCGCGGTCGGCGGCGGGCCGGCGCGCCCGGCCCCGGGCGCGCGCGGCTC